>NZ_JAUSTB010000012.1:0-124428 GCF_030812615.1 Pseudarthrobacter niigatensis
GTTGAGTGGTTGCGGGCGGATTGATTCGGGTCGGCCCGCCAACCTCCGCCGTCCGGGATCCGGCCTAGTTTCTTGACGTCGATGTGGATCATGTCGCCTGGAGCGTCGCGTTCGTAGCGGCGGTCCGTGGCACGGGACGCGCGGATCCGTTCACCGGTCACCGGGTCCAGGTCCCACAGTCTGGGCTTGCCGGCGCGGGTCAGGATCCGGGAGACCGTCCGGGCGCTCGTCCCGCACCGGGCTGCCAGGCCCGCTGGCCCTTCGCGGTGCTCAACCCGCTTTGCCAGGACGTCGGCAACGACGCCTGCCGGGGTGGCGTGCGGGCACGACCTTGGGCGGGAGCTGCGGTCTTCAAGGCCGGCCCAGCCGTGCGTCCTGTACCGGCTGAGCCAGCGGTGTGCGCAGGTCCGCGAGATGCCCATTTCCTTCGCGACATGGGCCACGGGACGGCCGGCGAGGACGCGCTCGATGATGATGCGCCTACCGTTTGGAGTCAGGCGGGCATTACGGTGGGACATGACACTCCTATAGACATTTTTCAAGTCATGCCTTGTTCGTTGAGGCGGAGTGTTTGTACCAGGACAGGGAAGACTTGGCGTGCGATGTAGCGCTTGAGGCAGCGCATGATTTCCTTTTTGCCGAGACCCTCGGCTGTTCGTCGGGCGACATAGTCTTTGGTTCGCTGGTCGTACCGCATTCTGACCAACACGATGTGGTGGAGCGCGGAGTTGGCCTTCCGGTCGCCGCCGCGATTCAAACGGTTTCGTTCTGTTTTCCCTGACGAAGCAGGCCGCGGACAACTGCCGGTCAGGGCCGCGAACTGTTTTTCGCTTCGTAGGCGTGCCGTGTTGTCGCCGGCGGTGATGAGCAGTTGGCTGCCGGTGTCGGGGCCCGAACCAAAGACGTTCATAAGGCCGGGTGCGTGGGCTTTGAGGAGACGGTCGATTTGAGCCGTGAGATCCCGGACCTGCTCATCGAGTTCCTGGTAGCGCTTTGCCAACAGGCGCAGCGCATAGCGGGTGCATTCTTCTGACGTGACTGGCTGCCGTTGGGGGCGGGTGGCAGCCAGCGCCGCGACGAGCCGGGGTGTTGTCAACGACCGGTATGGTGAGCGCACATTCTCAGGGGAGCTGATGAGCATTGCTTTGATCTGGTTGATGGTTGCCGTGCGGTCCCGCAATGCAGACTCCCGGACTGTCCTCAGGCTTCGCAGGGCTTCGACGAGCCCGTTGCGGCCCTTGGGCGCAGAGCTCGCTCGGCCGCTCATGACTGCTTCCGCAGCGCTGTAAGCGTCGAGCTGATCCGTCTTCCCCCGCCGCCGGCGTTGATCGCGGCTGGGCTGATTGACCTCGATAACCTCGAATTTTGCTCCCACCAGTTGCCGGGTGATTTCAGCGCCGTAGCTGCCCGTGCATTCAACTCCGATGCTAAGCGCGTTGCCGTTCGCACGGATGAACTCGATGATCTTCCGGTATCCACCGGCAGTGGCTGGAAACTCCTGGTCCGTGAGGCGCCGCCCGTGCTCGTCTATGACCGCCACGAAGTGGGTTTCCGCGTGGGTATCTATCCCCACGTACACGTTGGGACTGTTGCGTTGCATGATGGTTCTAGCGCACCTTTCCGTTTCAAATGGGGGTGCGCAGCCGGGCGGGCCTGCCAGTCAGTTCACTATTGGGACGCTTGTCAGACTCCTATCAGGACACGGCAGCCTGCCCGGCCACGCCTCTTGTGAGGCTGGCCGATCGGCAGGTCATGTCGAGGACAACTCCCACCCGTCGAACGGAGGGGGTGTCAGAAGACCTCTGGGCCAGACCGGCAACCCCGAGAGCATTCTTCTCCTCTCCCGGCGTGCCGGGCCGGCTGCCATGCCGTTGGTCAGGCCAGAAGTTTTGACCCTCACAAACCAATAGTGAAGACCTCTTAGTCGTTGGCTGTGTGTGGTAACCACCAACCTAAGAGGTCTTCACCTATTCACGATGTAACCAACGTCCTGACTCAGTACAGCTAGGACCGTAAACACGCCTCGCAAGGTTGGTAATGTAAGCCAGTGGTGTCTATATGTACGGAAGCATGTCTCGTGGGGGAACTGGTGTGGAGCAAGACCGCTGGATCGAAGTAAGCGATTCGCAGTTTCCGCATGAGGTCGAGGGCCTTGCCTACCTCAAGAACAAGATCCCCGCTCAGAGCCCCTACCGTGTGTGGAGCAACTTCGAGTTCCGTGACGGCCGCGGTGGCTGGCACGAGGTAGATGCCTTGTTGCTGGGCCGCGGCGGCCTGCACCTGCTTGAGCTCAAGTACTATTCCGGCCGGCTGACCGGCAACGATACGCAGTGGCTCCGTGATGGCCGCCGCGCGGAACCGTCGCCCCTTCTGTTAGCCAGACGCAAGGCCCAGTACCTGGCCTCAAAGCTCAAAGATGCGCTGGCTGACTGGGCACGCGAAAAGGGCATTGGATTCGACGAGGTGCGCGGCCTTGTCCCTTTCGTCAACCAAGCCGTCTTCCTACATCACCCAAGGTTCGTCAGCGAGCTCCCGGCTTCTTCGGCCCTCGGTCTCTATGGACTCGATGACGCCGAAGCTGTCAGCCATCTTCCGGGCATCAGCGACTTGATTGGCCAGGAACCACGTGCCAATGCAGCCATCGGCCAGAACCAAGAAGCTATCCTCGTAGACCTCATGGCTCGCATCGGCTTGGTTCAGCGCCGCGAACGCGAGGCCGGGTCATGGATCATCGCAGACGGAGCTCTTGACGAGGGCCCGGGATGGCAGGACTGGAGCGGCTATCACAAAGTGTCCAAACAGGAAACGGTCCGGATCCGTTTCCAGGTCACGCCGCCGGGGACAGCGCAGTCAGTAGCCAGCCGGAACTACAAGATCGCCGAACACGAATTCCGGCTCATGAGCCGACTTTCACACGACGGTCTCTTGAGGCCCCGCGATCTGGTCGACTCTGAGCTCGGTGTCGGATTGGTTTACGACTATTCCGACGGCATGCAGCGGCTGGATCTCTGGCTCGCCGGGCAGCCTAACGGGCTGCCTCTGGATCAGCGCCTGTCCATCATCCGTCAGCTGGCAGAAGCCCTCGACTATGCCCACCGTAACCAGGTGGTCCATCGTGGCCTGAGTCCAAAGGCCGTCTGGGTCAAGACGGTTCACGGACAGCCAAAGGTTCTCATCGGCGACTGGCAAAGCGCTGGCTTGGCCTCAGGCGAGGTGCTGACCGGCCACGCCGCCGATGGCGTCACTTCACTGCTGGACCGCAGGCCGGACCCCAATCAGGCTGACGCGTGGCTGACCGAAGCTTTTGAAGCTCCAGAGGGACGCTGGCAACCGGAATCAGCAGACCGTATCCGGGTGGACGTCTTTTCTCTTGGCGCCCTGGCTTACTTCATCCTCGCGTCGCAACGTCCCGCTGATTCGTCGCTGGTCCTCGCGGAGCGCCTCCGGAACCAGCTCGGCCTGGACCTGTCCCTCGAGCTGCCCTCGATCTCGCCCAGCATCCGCGAAGCCGTCCTGGGTGCCACCAGGCCCGCCCCCGGCGAGCGGTTCGACGGCGTCGGTAAGTTCCTGGACGCCTTATTCGATTCCTCCTCGCCCTCCGCCTTGGCAAGTGAGGACGTCGACGCCGTCGAGGCTGCTCCGGGCACAGTTTTGGCTGACGGACGATTTACTGTCGTTCGCCGGCTCGGGCGCGGCTCGACTGCGGTCGGGCTGCTGGTTAAAGACGCGGACGACGACGGCGCGCAGCGGGTGTTGAAGGTTGCGGTGGATGCGAAGGCGGCGCAGCGGCTCCACGAAGAGGCCGCAGTGTTGCGTGCGCTGTCTGGTCCGCGCTTGGTCAAGATTATCGATGGGCCGCTCTCCCTCGGCGACCGCTCAGCTTTGCTGTTGGAGAGCGCTGGCGAGCAAACGCTCAGCGAACTGCTGCGCGAGCGTAAACGTCTCTCCCTGGACCTGCTGGAAAGACTCGGCCGGGACATCCTTGAGGCACTTGTTCAACTAGACAAGGACGGTGTCGATCACCGCGACATCAAGCCAGGCAACTTGGGCGTTCGGACAGAGCGCAGCGGCAAACACCTCGTACTCTTCGACTTCTCTCTTTCCCGCGCTGCGGCGTCGGACATCGCTGCAGGAACCCCTCCATATCTTGATCCATTCCTGGGTGGGGTCCGGACTCGGTTCGATTCCGCCGCGGAACGATACGCCGCCGCCGTCGTGCTGTTTGAAATGGCAACCGGTCACACGCCGTTCTATGGTGACCCGCTTGCCAACCCCGCGTCCGTACCGGACGAAGCCACCATCGAGGCCCACGACTTCGACCGGGCCGTTGCCCCACGCCTCGTCTCCTTCTTCCGCGCGGCGCTGGCCCGCGATGCCAGGCGACGCTATGACACTGCTACGGAGATGCTGGAGAACTGGCGGGCTGCGTTCCCGACGGATGCCACCACCGCCCCGGAGAACTCGGACGAGCTCGCGGCTGTGGCCACACCGGCCACCCCGTTGGAGCAGTCCGGCCTTTCGGCGCGCGCCCTCTCCGCTCTTGAACCGCTCGGAGTCGCCACCGTTGGGGAACTCACAGCCGTTGACCCGATCCGACTCAACGCCCTTCGCGGCGTGGCACTGGCCACCCGTCGGGAGGCTTCAGCGCGGGCAGGCCTGTGGCGGGAGAAGTTCGGCGAGAAGAAGCAGGGGAATCAGGGGACTGCGCCGCTCCCCTCGGTGTTGGCCCTTGCCGAACAGCTCATCGAGGCCGCTGGGACAAGGAAGGCGGTGCAGTCCCGAGCTGCCGCCGGCCTGATCCTTGGCACATACGGCGACGTGGACGCGTTCGCTACACAGGCGCAGCTGGGTGCGAATCTGCCCAACCCTGTGACCTCGGCCGGCGCGAACCAGTTGGTCGGAAAACTCCAGACTTCCTGGGCCGAGGAACCACGCGTGCTGGGTTACCTGCGTCACCTCACCAGCGTGGTGAACCAGCGCCTTGGGGCCCTTGGAGGGACAGCCACGGTCGATGAACTGGCCGCGGAAGTACTGTCCCAGACCACGGTCGAGTCCGAACGAACCGGCGAGAATGAACGCATCGCCCGGGGTCTCCTGCGGATCGTCATTGACCGTCAGCGGGCCCTCAAGCGCGCGGATGTCAACGACGAACCCCTTGAACTGCGCCGGCGGGAGGGCAGCGCACTGCTGATCGCCAGCGAGGCGCCGTTGTTGGATGTGGCAGAACGCCTGGGCCGCGAAGGCGATGCACTGCTGTCAGAGTCGACGGCACAGCCCGCCCTTGTTCCTGCCGAACGCGTCCAGCTGCGCCTGTCAGCGATACTCGACGCTGCAGGCATCGAAGATCCTTTGCTGCGCGACAGGGTCCGGCTGGCGCGTCTGGCCGCCGGGTTATCGCGCCATGCCGCAGCGTCCGGTTCCGGCGAGCTGCACCACCGGGATCTGTCCCAGGTCGAGGCGCTGGGGCTTGCCCTGCGCGGAGTCGCGGGGCCGCAGCGACTCTCGCCCCGCGAAATCGTGGACCGTGTGCGCGTCCGTTTCCCGGCCGTGCAGGGTCTTCCGACGTCGGGACGTCTCGCCGAGCTGCTCCGTGAGGCCGGCCTGGACTTGGTCCACGATCCCGATTCTGGGACCTACGGTGCGCCCACCATTGTGGAACCAACACAGAGCAGTTCCTCGCGCCTAGGCACAGGAACGCATGTCGGCAGCCTTGTATCCGGCGATTCCACCCCGCAGCAAAGGCTCAACGAGAGCATCACCCTGCGGTCCTTCCTGGCGTTGGGTGCCCGCGCTGACCGCTGCGACGCGCTGGCCGACCGGCTGGCAGCGGAGTTCAATGCGCAACGGATTGATGTCACGGCCCTGCTGCTGGACGAGCTGAAGTCCCTGAGCCTCCGGGAGGGTTTCCCGTCCTGGGAGGCGCTTGTGCGCGCGGACGCGCAGCCCGAGAACGACCGAGCTTCCCGCGGTGTGGCCGCAGCAGTGAAGCTGGCCGTGCCTGTTGTCGAGGCGGCCATCGCCCAGGCGACTGCCGACGTTCCCGAACAGGAACCCCGGCCGGTCCTCATCGTCGAAGCTTCCCCCCTGGTCCGCTATGGACATGCCGACCTCATCCGGCGTTGGAGCGATCTGGCCACCCCCCGCGGCCAGGCGGTGTGGGTGATCCTGCCCCAGGTCGGAGCGAACCAAGGACCGCTGCTCGACGGCGTCTCGGTACAAACGTCCCCTAACCAGTATCTTCGTGTCGAAACAGCCTGGATTGACGCCCAGACAGACCTCATCCCGGCAGCCGTCGAAGGAGCCACCGCATGACCATTGGCAAGGAACTCACTCCCAAGCTGCAGAAGCTGGTGCTCCGGGTCGAAGACGACCTGCGCGTTAGGCTGGAAGAAGATCCAGAGCTCAAGGCCAGGTGGCAGACCGAGCACGCGGACGCCCTGCGCGCCGAACGCACCTCCTCCGCTTGGATCAGTTGGCGTGACGACCGCATCACCCAGGCTGCCGTCGGCTGGGTCCTAACCACGGTGTTCTTGCGCTTCTGCGAGGACAATGCGTTGCTCTCCAAGGTTTGGATCGCCGGTCCCGGCGCCCGCCGGCAGGAAGCGTTCGACGCCGAAAACGCCTACTTCCGGGCCCACCCCGAGAACACCTGGCGCGAGTGGATCATGGAGGGCATCACCCATCTAAAGTCCTTCCCCTCTACCACGGCTCTGGTAGACGAGCACGCAGCCCTGTGGCAGGTCTCCCCCTCCGGCTCCATGGCCAAGGAAATCCTTGACTTCTGGCGCGCCACGGACGAAGCCGGCGTCCCGCTCCACAACTTCCAGGACAGCGAACTCTCCACCCGATTCCTCGGCGACCTGTACCAGGACCTTTCGGAGTACGCGCAGAAGACCTTCGCGCTGCTGCAGACCCCCGTGTTCGTTGAGGAGTTCATCCTCGATCAGACCCTAATGCCGGCAATATCCGAGCGATCTCTGGACGGGTTCAAACTCATTGACCCGACCTGCGGATCCGGGCACTTTCTATTAGGAGCGTTCCAGCGACTGCTGGCGGCGTGGGATGCAAAGGCGCCGGGCCTGGAAACCCGTGACCGAGTTCAAAAGGCACTCGACTCGATCCATGGAGTGGATCTGAATTCCTTCGCCGTGGCCATCGCCCGCTTCAGACTGACCGTCGCCGCGCTCCAGTCCACCGGCGAGCTCGATCTGGAACGCGCCCCTGCCTTCAAGTTCCACCTCGCCGCCGGAGACTCCCTACTACACGGCCGTGCTCAGCGTGAACTAGATCTGGGAATAGCTGACGTGGACACTGCAGTGAGCAGTTTTGCGTACGCCACCGAAGACCTCGAGCAACTGAATCGGCTCCTTACTTCGGATCAATACGACGTGGTCATCGGAAACCCGCCGTACATCACGGCGCCTGACTCGTCCCCGCGGAAGCAATACCGCGAACGCTACAAGTCAATCAAAGGCCAACTGACTCTCACCGTTCCGTTCATGGAACGGTTCTTCGGGCTAGCGAAACGAGCCCGGGACGGGCAAGAGGCTGGCTGGATCGGCCAAATTACGGCGAATTCATTCATGAAAAAGGAGTTCGGTTCAAAACTAATTGAAGAATTTCTCGTTCGACAAGACCTTCGACTTGTGGCGGATACCTCCGGAGCTTATATTCCAGGGCACGGAACACCAACCGTCATCATGGTCGGTCGCCGGCAGCCACCGACCAGCCAGTTCGTCCGGGCAGTCCTAGGTGTCCGCGGGGAACCCGGGCGCCCAGAAGATGCCTCCGAAGGCCATGTCTGGCAAGACATGACCAGCCACGTTAGTCACCCAGGATATGACGGGGAATGGGTCACGGTCGTGGATCTACCACGGACAGCACTAGCGGCACACCCCTGGAGCCTAAATGGCGGCGGGGCCGGTGCACTACTGGACAGACTCAACACCTGTAGTTCGCGGCTATCGACACACGCAGTAAACATTGGACGCACTACCGTTGTCGGAGAGGACGACGGCTGGTTTACAACACCATCGCGCGCAAAGGCCATCGACCAGATTAGTCAGACCCGACGAATTGTAATCGGAGAAGATGTCCGCGACTTTGCCCTCAGGGGAGAGTCGTTTATCTGGTGGCCGTACGATGACGTTTTCAAGCCTTCGTGGATTCCTGAGGAGCATCCGGTGATAGCCAAATGCCTTTGGCCCCTGCGTACACTCCTCGCGCAACGTGTGGTCTTCGGACAAACGATGTCGGAAAGAGACCGGCCTTGGTACGACCATTTGGAATGCTACACGTCAAAGATGCGAACGCCCCTTTCGATTACATTTGCGGAAGTTTCCACACATAATCATTTCGTTCTTGATCGAGGCGGGAAGGTCTTCAAGCAGAGCGCGCCGGTCATCAAGCTCGCTGAAGGCACCGACGAGCAATCTCATATGAGCCTATTAGGCGTACTAAACTCATCCGCAATCTGCTTCTGGTTGCGTCAGGTATGCGGTGCCAAGGGAGGGTCCGGGATCGGGCGGGGTATCCAGGCAGAGGCATGGATGGAGCGCTACAGTTTCAACCCAACGAACGTCGCCGACATTCCGTTACCCACGTCCTTACCGTCAGACCTGAGCAGCCAGTTGGACCGTCTGGCTAATCAAAGAGCTGCACTTCTCTCAGACGTCATCTCCGAAGACAAACTACCCACCGCTAAAAAGCTGTCAATGGCGCGCAAGCAGTACGACTCCACTCACTACCAAATGATCGCGCGTCAGGAGGAACTGGATTGGGATGTCTACCGCTTGTTTGGGCTCATCGATGAAGATCTGACTTATACAGATAGTGACCTCCCCGAAATCAGTCTCGGTGAACGGGCCTTCGAGATCGATCTCGCTCGTAATATGGCGGCAGGCAACGCTGACACTGCCTGGTTCGCACGCCATGGCTCTAGGGCAACCGAGGAAATACCAGTGGACTGGCCATCGGCGTATCAGAAAATTGTCCAGCGCCGCTTGGAGGCCATTGAGCGTAACCCGCACATCCGACTGTTGGAGAGGCCGGAGCACAAGCGCCGCTGGGCCACCGAGCCGTGGGACCGCTACCGCGACCGTGCCCTGTGTCGCTGGCTGCTGGATAGACTCGAGGACCGCTCGTACTGGTTTGACTCTCACGACCGCCCGGTCGCCCGCAGCATCGCACAACTCGCAGACATGGTCTCCCGGGACGCCGATCTCGTCAGCGTCCTTGCCCTCTGGGATGGCAGCGTCGACGTTAACGTCACCAACGCACTCACCAAACTACTCACCGATGAAGCAGTCCCCTACCTCGCGGCCCAGCGACTCAAGGATTCCGGTCTGCGGAAGCACAAGGCGTGGGAGGAAACGTGGGAGCTGCAGCGTCGTGAGGACGCCGGTGAGGACGTAGGCAAAATCCCCGTGCCCCCCAAATACTCCACGGCAGACTTCCGCAAATCCTCTTGGTGGCAGGCCCGCGGAAAGCTCGACGTACCCAAGGAGCGCTTCATTCTCTATCCGGATGCGGGGCGCTCTGCCGACCCGACGCTGCTGCTCGGGTGGGCCGGGTGGGACCACGTTCAGCAGTTCCTCGTCCTCGCTACCATCATGGACGAGCGGATCGCCGAAGGAACCGATGATGCTCAGCTGATCCCGCTTGTAGCCGGCATGGCGGAACTGCTGCCTTGGGTTAAGCAGTGGCATGGCGATCTGGATCCGAACTTCGGCATGAGCATGGCTGACTTCTGCTCCGCACAATTGGAGGAACGCATGACCCAACTCAACGCCTCAGCCACCGATCTGAAGGCATGGCGCCCCGCCACGTCCACTCGCGGCCGCCGTGCCGCCAAGGAGTACGCATGACCATCCTGCTTCGCGACGTCTTCGACATTCCTGAACGCGCGGGGGTGGAGGATTATGTCCTCCGCCTGACCGACGCTGTCAGCGGCGACGGCGCCCGCCACGCCCTCGACGACTATGTGGTCACGCCATCGTTGGTCGAGGCGTTCGATTCCGCAATGGGACTAGTGTCCAACGCGCTCACCACTGGCATCAACCGCGGGGCGTTCCTGACCGGGTCCTTCGGCTCTGGTAAATCCCACTTCATGGCCATCCTTCACGCGCTACTGCGTCATGATCCGAAGGCACGTTCAGTAGTGGAGTTGCAGGAAACCGTGGCCCGGCATGACTCCGTCTTGTCCGGCCGGAATATTCTGCCGCTGGCCTTCCATTTCCTGGACGGCAAGTCGATGGAACAAGTGATCTTCGACGCCTACGTACGCCATATACAAGTCGCGCACCGTGAAACATCCTTGCCGGCCCTCTTCGCGTCCGACGCACTCCTTGAGGACGCCGAGAATCTGCGGCAGCAGATCGGAGACGATGCGTTCCTTCAGGGCCTCGGCGGCGGGCAGGTCGACGATGAGTTCGATGAATTTTCCGGCTTGCTCGGCTCAAGCGGATGGGGGCTCGACCGCTACAAGACTGCTCTCACCGCGCCGGCTCAGAGCATAGAGCGACAGTCGCTGGTTAGCGCCCTGGTCGGGACGTACTTCAAGGCCTACGTTCGCTCCGGTGAGTACGTGGATCTGGACACAGGCCTCGCCGCCATGTCTGCACACGCCAAGTCGCTGGGGTACGACGCCGTCGTCCTGTTCCTCGACGAACTGGTCCTCTGGCTTGCCTTCGGCATGCATGAACCGGAGTTTTTCCGCCGGGAATCGCAGAAGCTGACTAAATTAGTGGAGGGCTCCTACGGGAGCCTCGAAGCGCCTCTGGTCTCGTTCGTAGCGAGGCAGATGGACCTGCGAAAGTGGTTCGCGGACGCCGGTGCCAACGGCGTCCAGCAGGAGGCCCTCGAGTCTGCGTTCCGGCACCAGGAGGGACGCTTCGCAAAGATCGAATTGGGCGATGACAACCTCCCGTTTGTCGCCAGCAAGCGCCTCCTGATGCCCAGGGACGACGCCGGCAGGCAGTCCGTAGACGACGCCTTCACCCGGCTGGACCGCAACCCGAAGGTCTGGGACGTACTTCTCGACGGAGTCAACTCGGACGACCAGCACCGTGGTTCGGATGAGAAGGCCTTCCGGCTCACCTACCCGTTTGCCCCCGCGTTGGTCTCCACCCTTCGATCGCTGGCCAGCGTAATGCAGCGTGACCGGACCGCATTGAAGGTCATGCAACAGATGCTCGTTGACCGCCGGAACACAATGAGCATCGAGGAGGTCATCCCGGTCGGTGACAGCTTCGACTACATCGTCAAGGGCCAGGCAGGGGCTGCCCTTGACGCGCAGGCCGCGGCGCTCTTTCGGTCCGCGACCCAGCTGTACCAGGACAAGCTGCTGCCCAAGATCCTCTCCACCCACCACCTTGCCGCTGCCGACCTGCAGGACCCGTCCCGGCTGACTCCGGCATTCCGCGCGGACGACCGACTCGCCAAGACGCTGCTGCTCTCCGCTGTCGCTCCCAACGTCCCTGCCCTGAAGGCGTTGACGGCGGCCCGGCTCGCTTCGCTGAACCACGGATCCATCGCTTCCCCGTTGCCCGGCGGAGAGGCCAACATTGTGCTGGCCAAGGTCAAGAACTGGTCCCGTGAGGTGCCCGAAATCCATGTGGGCTCCGAACCGCTGAATCCCATCATCCGGGTCCAACTGTCTAATGTGGACTACGAGTCAATCGTGGAGAAAGCCAAGGGCGAGGACAATCCGGGGCGCCAGCGTGAGCTCATCCGCAAGCTGGTTGCCGAAGGACTCGGTCTGGAACTCGGCGACCCCGATGCCTGGAACGTCTACCGGCACCCGGTGGTGTGGCGCGGCTCCAAACGCGAGGTCGAACTGGTCTTCGGCAATGTGCGCGATGCAGGCTGGCTCACGGACGAGCATTTCCGGGCAGGGGCCGGCGCCTGGCGCTTCGTCATCGACCACCCCTTCGATGAGCAACAGCACACCGCCACCGAGGACATCGAGCGCATCGAAAACTTGCGCGCCCGCAATTTCACCTCGCGAACGGTCGTCTGGCTTCCCCGCTTCCTCTCGTCAGATTCGATGCGCGACTTGCGCCGGCTCGTGGTTCTCGACTGGTTGTTGGAGGGTACCGGGGACCGGTGGAACAGCCACGCCAACCACCTCAGCGAAGTCGACCGCCAACAGGCACGCGGTATCCTCGAGTCGCAGCAAGCGGCCCTGCGCGAAGGATTGTTGCGTATCATCCAGCAGGCGTATGGCGCAGCAACCCCCGCACCCGGGACTCTGCTGGAGGATCCGGCACATGTGGAAGTCCTGTATTCGCTGGATCCGGAATACGTACCCCAGCCGCCCGTAGGGGCAACCCTTGGGGCAGGGTTCAGGCAACTGGTAAATCGAGCATTCGAATCCTCCTACCCCGGACACCCGCGCTTCGAGCCGGAGGATACCGAGATCAGGGCCGCCGACCTCAAGGCGGTTGCCGCCGCGCTTGAGGCCGCCGCTGCCGATCCTGAAGGCCGCGCTCCCTACCCGGGAGATGCCCGGACAGTCCGCAGGATCGCCAACCCTTTAGAAGTCGGGCTCGCAGGAGAAACCCATTTCCTCTTCGGTGACGGCCGCTTCGGACCGTGGGGTGCCGCGCTTGAGCGAGGGCTCTCCCGCGCCGGCATAGGCAATGACGACCCCGTCACCGTTTCGAAGCTGCGCGAAATCATCGCCGGAGTCGAACCGGCACATGGGCTGCGCAACGAGGTCTCGGACCTGATCGTCATCGCGTGGGGTTTGTTGCGCCAGCGTGCCTGGTTCAACCATGGCGGAGCCTTATCCGCCACCCCACCGCCTGGTTCGCTCCAGCCCAGCATGGAGCTGCGCCCGCAGCCGATGCCCACTGAAGAGGAATGGGAGGCCGCCCGGGCCACCGCGGGCCGCGTCTTGGGTATCGAGGCTCCGATGTACCGCACCCCGGCCGCCGTGGCCACCCTTGCCGACGCGACCCGAACGCTCGCACGCCGAACTGTTACTGATGCGGATGTGCTCGTCAACGCCTTGGAGTCCGCCGCAACAAGACTCGGGATCGACGGCGGGCCACGCCTTCAACTTGCCCGCGGGATTGCAACTACTCTGGGAGCGCTGCAGCACCAGAACGGTGTCACGCTGATCCAGACCTTGGCTGGCCTTGATCTCCCGGCTTCGCCAGAGGAAGCGGCAGCATCCCTGGCCCGCGCCAAGGAAGTTGCCGCAGCCGTATCGACCTTCGCGTGGAACCGGCTGGCTCCCGTCCGTGAAGCTACCAAGGGGCAAGATACTCGCGCGGATGCCGCCCAAAACATCCTCGACCAGCTCACAACCGCCCTGAGCGGCCATGAGCACGCCTACGCATGCGCGAAGGCGCTCAAGACCGCCGAAGACGGAATATTTGATTGGCTCGCCACGGCGTCGCCCCCGTCTGTCATGCCTCCCATTCCTGTCTCTCCACCTGTTCCACCGGTGGTTACACCCGAACCTAACGAAGGTAAACCCGAACGTCCGGACGATGTCGACCTTCCGCTCACGCCGCCGCAGCCAGTCACTCCAGGTGGTGAGTGGCGCACAGCCCATGGAGGAGACAACGTGGTAGCCGAACTGCAGGAGTTCATCCTTGAAAACCCTGGTCGCCGTGTCGAGGTGCAGTGGAGGATCGTCGGGTGAACGGCCAGGCAGCGGTTCAGAGCACGGTGAGCACCGCAGTTGTCCGTTCCCTTATTTCCGCGGCCCGCAAGCACAGCACTCAGCGCGTGATCGGCCTCCGTGCAGTCCCGGACGCCGATGCTGAACGACGCTTCGCGGATTCCGGAGAGCGCGTACACGTCCTGCCGTGTGTTTCATCGCTGGCCATCCGAGACGCGTTGCGCAACCGTGCTGGTGATGAATGGCTCGTGATCCTGACGGACCGGCCGGAAGAGGATCTGGGGGCCGGAATCCTCGGGCACTTTGCGAACCAAAGGCTCCAGACACCAGGTGCGTGGGAAGCACTCAAGGAACGTTTTGGTGCTGATCGGATCGACCGGCCGCTGTCCACCCTCAAGCAGCGGCTGCCAGTGGCACAAGGCCTACTGCGCATCACCCCGGATGAAGGATGGCCTGCAGCTCCCGGCGCAGTCCTGACCATCGATCATGCCTTCGCTTCAGTCGCGGAGCGGCAGCTGGCACTGCAGCGTGGTCCGGTAGATGGCCTCAGCGTCCTCGATTGGACCATGCGAACCGATGCCACAGATCGAATGGCAGACCTGCGCGAGTTTGGCGGTAACGAACTTGCCGACGCAGTTCTTCAATGGCTGACCGACCGCGCAGGGCTGGCAGGGAAGCCGCTCCTGAGGTTTCTTCTCACCGGCCGCGCCGCCGAAGCAGTGCCGGTCGGCATCGCCTTGAACGTGCTTACCGAGACTGGCGGGCGGACAGCCCAGGACCGGCAGCTCAGCGAGCTTGCGCTGGCACGTCTCGAGCACCTCTGGGCCGGCTCCGCGGAACCAATCACCCCTTCCATGCTGGCGGCACTCGGTAAGTCAGCCCGCAACGTTGTAGAAGCGCAACTGGAGGATCCGGCCCGCTGGCAGGAGGCCCACGCGGCCTTGCAGGCGGCCGACAGATTACTCACTAAGATCCAGGCTTCCAGCTTGGGCCGAGATTCGCAGCTGCTCCCCGCCGGACTCACCGCGATGCTGCAACGGCTCGCGGAAACGCTACGTTCGTTCCCTGGGTCGGGGATCGACGCCGTAGAAAAGGCCTGGGCAGCGGCCGAGGACCACCGTCTGGCATATCCGCTACGAGGCAACGCCCAGGATCCGCGCGTAGCCCCATTCCACGCTGCCGTCAGACTGGCCCGCTGGCTCACCGGCGACTACGCTCTTCCCGACAGTTTCATCAGTGCCGTGCATCTGCACGCTCACGTCCACGCCTGGGTCGACACCGCCTACAACGATGTGGCTGCCGGCGTCAGCGACCAACTCTTGGGCGAAGGTCTCGCCACCATCCTGCGACTCACTGAGCAACGGCGCCACGGCCATGACCGAGAATTCGCGCGGCTGCTGGCTACGTCAACCTCCTCGGACGAAGGCAGAGCGGCGGGTCGCTTGGACGGTGCAGGAGACCCCGTCTGGCATCTGGAGCGTTTGCTGCCCTCAGTGGTTCTGCCACTCGCTCGAGCAAAGAACACGCTCCTGCTGGTTCTCGACGGCATGAGCGCCGCCAGCGCCGCGGAACTCGCCTCCACCGTGCTTCATGGGAACGAGGGCTGGGCCGAGGTCATCCCGGCTGCGTCGGAACGCCGTGGGTCCGCCGTGGCCGTGATGCCGACGCTCACGAACCTCAGCCGAGCTTCCCTGTTCAGCGGTCAGCTGACGTCGGGAGGGCAGTCCCGCGAATTGTCCGGCTTCACCGCGCTGACAAAGGCCGGCGGGATCGCCCAGTCGCAGCTCTTCCACAAGGCGCCACTGGATTCGTCGCGGCCTGGATTGGCCCTGCAGGACGACATTTCCGTTGTCATCGCCGACCAGCAGACGCCCCTCGTGGCGTGCGTTCTCAACACCATCGATGACGCCTTGGACAAGAGCGACCCGGCCGGAACCACGTGGACGCCTGACACCATCCGGCACCTGCGACCGTTGCTATCCGCCGCGATGGCAGCCGGACGCACCGTGGTCATGACGTCCGATCATGGGCACATTGTGGAGCGCCGCCGCGGGGAACTGCGCGCGTTCGGTGAAACGAGCAGCGCACGGTCCCGGCTGCCGGAGACCCCCATTGGTGAGGATGAGGTTCTTGTCCAAGGACGCCGGGTTCTCGCCGAGGGCGGGCGCGCAGTGCTCGCCGTCGATGAAACCCTGCGCTACGGACCGATTAAGGCCGGATACCACGGAGGCGCTTCCCCCGCCGAGGTAGTAGTTCCCATTGTGGTTCTCGTTCCGGGCGACAACGTCCCCGACGGGTGGAAGCTGGCGCCGTCGCAGGAACCGCTGTGGTGGTCAGTTGTGGCCGGCGGCGGCGCGGCGCGCCCGGCAATCCCGGGGGCCGGGCTGACGAAGACCGCCAAGGACAACACGCCATCGATGCTCGACATCCTCGACTCCTCCGACCCGGTGCCCGCCGCGCCGCGGTTGGGCGCCGCCGTCGTATCTTCAGGCATGTACAAGGCGCAGAAAGCGATCGCGGGCCGACTCGCAGTCTCCGACAGCCAAGTCGCTTCGCTGGTGGATGCGCTGGCCGCCGGGTCCGGGACCCGGCTGGCCAAGGAGGCTGCCGCCGTCGTCCTCCAGGTCGCACCCGCGCGCATGGATGGCGCGGTGGCCCAACTGCAGAAGCTGCTCAACGTCGAAGGCTACGGGGTGTTGCGTGTCGACGGTTCCATGCTGGTCCTGGACGCACGGCTGCTCCGCGAACAATTCGGGGTGACAGATCATGGCTGACGTCTCGCCTCGCAGGCGCCGTGAAGTGATCGACGCGTTGCGGCGCGGCACGGTTCCTTCCAACGGGCTCGATCTGCTGGCCGTCGGTCTGGAGCGTTTCCAGCGCGCCGTCGACGAGGAACTCGAGACGGTCGCAGGTGGTGGTGCCGTGGTCAAGGCTGTCCGTGGTGAGTACGGCACGGGTAAGACCTTCTACACCCGCCATCTTGCGGAGAAGGCGCTCAGGATGGGTTTCGCCGCCGCCGAAGTGCAGATTTCCGAGACCGAGACCCCGCTGCATAAGCTTGAAACCGTCTACCGGCGGATTACCGAATCGCTGCGCACTGCTTCGGTGGCGCCCAGCGCGTTCCGTTCCGTCCTGGATGCTTGGCTGTTCACCCTTGAGGACGATGCCATCGCCGCAGACCCCGCGGTGGCTACCGCTTCAGCGGCTGAGCTAGCGGCCGCCGCGGATGAGTTGCTGGACCGGCGATTGGCCGAGGTGAGTGCGAAGACACCTGCCTTTGCCCAGGCCCTCCGCGGTTACCGTGCGGCCGTAGCCGCTGGAGATGCTGCGGTGGCAGACGGGCTTGCCGCATGGCTCGGTGGGCAGCCTCATGTGGGCGCTTCGGCCAAGCGCGGGGCTGGCATCCGTGGCGACCTTGACCACTTCGGTGCCCTGGGATTCCTGCAGGGTCTGCTGTTGATCCTGCGCGACGCCGGGCATCCCGGCCTGCTGGTGGTTTTGGACGAGGTTGAGACCCTGCAACGAATGCGCTCGGATGTGCGGGACAAAGCCCTCAACGCGCTGCGCCAGCTCATGGACGAAGTGGATTCCGGTCGGTTCCCAGGGCTGTATCTGGTTCTGACTGGAACACCGGCTTTCTTCACCGGACCGTCCGGGGTGCCCCGCCTGGCGCCCCTGGCCCAGCGGCTGGCTACGGACTTCGGGACCGATGCGCGATTCGACAACCCCCGGGCCGTACAGATCCGTTTGGCCGGCTTCGACCGTGAAGCGCTTGAAGCGTTGGGCATCAAGGTACGGGACCTCTACCTTCTCGGTGCCGATGCTCCAGACCGTATCCGCCAGCTCGTCGACGATCCTTACATCTCTGATTTAGCAGATGCTGTGACCGGCGGGCTGGGCGGCAAGGTGGGCATCGCGCCAAGGATCTTCCTGAAGAAACTCATCGGCGACGTACTGGACCGCGTTGACCAGTTCGGTGACTTCGACCCGCGCCAGCACTACGCCTTGACCCTCGCCCGCGAGGAACTAAGCCCAGAGGAACGCAACGCCGTTGGCGGCACCGCCGGAGCGGCCGGCGGTTATGCGGCGACCGCGGACGACGTCGAACTCAACCTATGACCCAGCTTGCGGGGTTCGACGCGCTCCACACAGTGGTCCAGCACCACATCGCAAACACCCTTGGCTGGGGCGGCCTGCGGCCGCTGCAGTCAGAGGCCATCGGTCCCGTCCTGGGCGGCAACGATTGTCTGCTCCTGGCTCCCACAGCCGGCGGTAAGACCGAGGCAGCGTTGTTCCCTCTGCTGACCCGGATGTCCGAAGAGGCGTGGACCGGGACTTCTGTGCTCTACGTGTGTCCCCTGCGCGCGCTGCTGAACAACTTGGAACCACGGGTGGCATCCTATTCCGGATGGCTCGGGCGCACCGCGACGGTCCGACACGGCGACACCACTGCAGGTGCCCGCAAACGCCAAGTCTTCGATCGACCCGACATTCTGCTGACCACACCGGAATCGCTGGAATCAATGTTGGTCTCCACTCTGGCGGATCCGCGGCAACTCTTTGCAGATGTACGTGCCATCGTCGTCGACGAGGTACATGCCTTCGCCGGGGACGATCGGGGCTGGCACCTGCTGGGAGTTGTGGAACGCATCTCTAAGCTGGCTGGCCGTCCGCTCCAGCGGATTGGACTGTCCGCGACGGTGGGCAATGCGCAAGAGCTCTTGAAATGGCTGCAAGGCAGCAATCGCATCTCGGAGATACCCGCCTCCGTCATCGCTCCGGACGGTGGCTCCGCTGCCGTACCGGAGATGCAGCTCGATTTCGTAGGCAGCGACCTAAATGCAGCCAAAGTGATAGCGGCTCTGCATCGCGGCGAGAAACGCCTCGTCTTTGCCGATTCGCGACGAACGGTGGAAAAGGTGTCGCTGGGGCTGCGCGACCTTGAGGTGGAGACTTTCGTTTCGCATTCATCCTTGTCCGTGGATGCCCGCAGGCAAGCGGAAACAGCGTTCTCGCAGGCCCGCAACTGCGTCATAGTGTCCACCTCTACCTTGGAACTCGGGATCGACGTTGGTGACCTCGACAGGGTCATCCAGATCGGCGCGCCGCGCACCGTGGCCTCGGTGCTACAGCGACTCGGCCGGACCGGCCGCAGACCGGGGACCGAGCGGAATATGCTTTTCCTGTCTACCGACGACGCACAATTCCTCCGGGCCTGCGGGCTTTTGCTGCTGTGGTCAGAGGGCTATGTGGAGCCTGTCACACCCCCGCCAACTCCGTTGCACGTGGCCGCGCAGCAACTCTTGGGGCTGACACTCCAGGAACGGCGAATCGGGGCCAACACCTGGCACGAGTGGTTCTCCGAGCTCGAGCTCGCCTCGCCGGGCGAGTGGCAAGCCATCGCTACAGGGCTGGTGGAAACGGGACACCTCGATTCGGACCAGGGGATGCTCTTCATGGGTCCCGAAGCTGAGCGAAAGTACGGCGGCATCCACTACCGGGACCTCATGGCCGTGTTCACGGCCGACCCGCAGGTCGTAATTCTGCACGGCCGCGAGGAAATCGGCTCCGTTGATCCGATGGTGTTGCAACGCAAAGTTGACGGTCCCAGACTGCTTACGCTCGGAGGCAGAGCCTGGCAGGTGAACTACGTTGATTGGAAGCGCCACCGCGCCTACGTTGAGCCGTCTGCAAACGCCGCGGACTCTAAATGGTCAAGCATGCCGCAGCCCGAGTCCTATGCCCTGAGCGATGCAACTCGGCGGGCGCTGCTCGGAGCCGTTCCCGCCGGCGTGCTGCTGTCCAAAAGAGCTGTGACCAAGTTGGGCGAGCTGCGGGAAGAATATGCAGGCCGGGTTTCCGGTGATTCGACTGTCATGCTCCGTGAGTCGAATGGGAGGCTTCGCTGGTGGACGTGGGCTGGAGCTCGTGCCAACGGCGTCCTGGTCGCTGGCCTGATAGAGGTGGCGCCTGACTTGCTCGACGAGTCGCGGGCCTTCAACAACTGGCAGATCGGGCTGCGCGGGGACACCACCGCTCCCGCTCTCGCTGAGGCCATGCGCGAGATCCAGGGTGTGCTTCAAGACGAGCCGCAAAGGCTCCTGCCGCAGGTTGATGAGCGTGCGCTCAAAACGCTAAAGTTCGCGGAACTCTTGCCCGCATCACTTGCCGTGAGCACCCTCGCCGAGCGAAGCAGCGACCACTTCGGCGCTACTCAAATAGCCAGATGCGGCGTGGCAACGTCGGAAACGTAGTTATGTGCGGCAGTCACCATTCCATTCTCGGAACGCCGGAACCTTGGCAGCGTTGATACATGACAGCTCCGAGTCGTTGTCGGTGGCAGCGATGGTCGAATGTGAGCCACATCGGCTCTTAGCCCACGATTTGCGCCATCCTAAACAAAAAGCCCTCCCGCAATCGAAAATCATCGGGAAGAATCATTGCGACCACGCTCCATGGACTGAGGAATGAAATTCCTCAGGTATTCGCGGAGTGCTTTGTCATACACGTAAACGTAGGTCCCGTGCATGCCCCTCGTCATGAGGACGGCGTAGATATTCGTAATGTACCTAAGCAAGTCACTGTCGGTGTACACCAGCCCAAGCTTAGGGTTGTTGTCTTTGCCTTTCTTATCGAAGTAGCTAGTTCGATCGACAACAATGGATTGATCCGCCAGATCAAAGCGGAGATCAGGTCCGATAATGACACCCGCATAGTTTAGATCGTATCCCTGGACTGTATGAATAGAGCCAACCTCATCTATTGAATTCCTTGAGTTGATCCAGTCAGTCTGGGTCTGGTTCCAGCGAAGACGAAGTCCATCAATTTCGATGTCAAAAGCATCAGGGTCGGTTTTTGTTTTCCAGGGCCAAGCGAAGCCTGCGACAAGTCGCGCAAGTTGTACCTCTGCCTCTCGCCTACGGATGGCCTCACGCATATCCCTGACATCATCATAAAACCGAAAATCGTAATTCTCAATCGGTGAATAAACGGGAGGTTCTGACGAAAGAATCTTACGAATATATTTGATGTAGTCCGTCCCACCACGGACGCGCATCTGTGAATGCAAACGATAAAACTTTTTCTCAACTTGCGAACGAAGTATGAGGGATTGAACTAAATGCTTGGGCAAGTCCGCGGGCCTAACGCTCTGTTCAGCGTCCACTAGCAGGATCTGGTGCTTGCTGCTCTTACGAACCCAGTCCAGCTGCGTGATCGATAGGTCATCTACGCCAAATAGGGCTTCGGTAATCTCACGATATTTCTTGTTTTGAGGACCAGACGGCTGGTTTGCGCGTTGGCTGAGCCGATGAGCCTCGTCCACTATCAGCAAATCGTACGGCTGCTCGGAGGGTGACAGGTCAAATGGGCTCAGGACCATGCCAGGCTGAAGAGAAGGCGTCTTGTTGAAAACCTTTTTGATGGTTGAACGCAGTGACTGCTGGGGGATGACTAGGCCAACCTTAAGATTAGCAATGAGATCACGGTTGCCTTCTACAAAGTAATCCGAAAAAATTGAGTCACTATCAAAACTTTCACCCTCTTGAGAAAGCTGAATGTCGCGTAGCAGCTTCATGAGATATATTGCAATGATTGTTTTTCCAGTGCCTGGATCCCCCTGGATGACGCTGGTGCTTGGTTCTCCACGCTCTATATCATTGAGAAGGCCATCGAGAATCTCTCCGACGGCACCCGCCTGATCGTGATTAAGAGCTTTAAACGGCGAAAACTTGAAGAGATCGCTGTTCTCAATCTCAGGGATCGAGCGTTCAAACATTCCTTCTGCGCGCAGTTCCTCGAATATTTGCTCAAAAGAGGTTGTGTACTTTGCGCGATCATAGTAGTCCGAGTCACTGACCCCCGCATTTCCATTACGTACCTGATAGCGCCCTTCGCCAGCAAAAAGTCGAATTAGGAACGATTCCAGATCAAGGCAGGCAGACTTATGGAAAGTATCATCGATGACAAGGTGCATCCTTTGTAAGCCACTCTTTTCGCGCGACTTCAAATGCTGCCGCATGCGAGAAGCTACACTTCTCGACTCGCCGACGTACACATCTCTTGAGTCATTCAACGTGTAGACAACTGGCCAGTTAGTGAATTGGTCGCCGCTGCGGCTCAACAGCTCAATCTCGTGAGGCGAAAAATTCCGTCGTTCTATCCTAAAGCTCGTCATACTTCGAACTACGCCCCCGAGCCTTCTCTACTGGGTATTTAGTCCGAGTCTCTTCCAGTTTCTCGGCCACAATCGTGTCAGGATCAAGGCCTAGACGATCAGCCAATAAATAAGCATAGGTCAATACATCAGCAAGTTCTGATTGAACTCGCATCGGTTCAGCTTCTTCGTCCCACTGGAAGCATTCCAAGAGCTCGCCCGCCTCAATTGAGATCGATTTCGCCAAATTCGAGCTACTGTGGAACTGACTCCACTCACGCTCCGCAACGAACTCTCGGAGCAACCGAACTACAGAATTATCAGACATGATTTCACCGTAGCATGCACCCAATGAAGCAAGCCCGAGCGTCCGAATTTTTGTGCAGTCGCAGGCACGAGTTCCCCAGGGTCGTGCGAAGCTCCTCGGTACTTCTACTATCTGGCAACCGTGCGGACGCAAACAAAGCGAGTAGATCACTAAGAACGAATTGCCCATCTACTGAACGTCAATTCTTCCCTAAAGTTCGAGAAATTCTCCACCACCTATGGCGACTTAGAGAAGAAGCCACGAGCTGACCTCGTGTCATACAAAACTACTGCGCCACTGCAGCAGCCGTCGCATAAACATCCGCGGGCATCGGCCGGCGCAGCTTCCACGTGATGGCAATGGGCCTCTCTCCTGAATGCTGGACGTAGTCCACCTGGCCCAGGCACGTGTAGGGAACTGTCAGGCCTGTCTCGTCGTCCGCCGTATCCCTTGTGAAGATCAGAACCTTTGAACCGTGGGTCGCCATGTCCAGGTACCGCTTCCCCGTCGTGCTGCCAGGTGACGTTGCATTCTGCGATTCCCAGTGAAACAGTTCCGGGCTTATCGCGTAGTCCTTGTACATCGTCGTCGCCGAGTGCTTCTTGTCATCTTTGTTCAGCGTGACAAAGAAGGCATCGGTCGCCGTTGCCGGACACCACGCAACGCCCTCGCGGTGTTGTACGTTCTTGCCCTGCTCCAGAGAAGCGTACTGCAACGCAGCCAGAACCTCTTCGCGCCGGTAGGTGGCATGCGAAAGCAGTGGAATGTGCCGCAGCCCCGCGCCGAGGCTCTTGGCTGCGTGTTTGGATGCGGTCACTCCCAGCTTCACGACTTGGCGGATCTCGCTGCACACAAACTGGTAGCTGCGCAGGTAGTCCAGTCCGTCGTCGTACGTTTTGAACCCGCCACCGTCATCCCAAAGCGTGTAAAAAAGCATGCGCGCAAAAGCCTGCTCGCGCATGCCAAGCTCTGCATAGCGGGGCGCGTCGGGAGTAACCAGCATGGAATAGGCCGCGGCACGTTCCGGATCGTCCACGTGGATCAGCGCAGCCATCCGGCCCAAGAGCTTCTTCTCATCGGCATCTGAGAGCACTTGGATCCTCCCACTGAGAACCGCCTCCAGCGGCGAGAACCCGTCAATCAGCTCTGCCTGCCGGAGGTAGCCCGTCCACGAGTCCCGGGTGGAACGGTAGATCGTCTTCACGTCGTTCCCCGACCGCTCCAGATAGGCCTCCAGCTCGGTCTCGGCGTACGATGCTATGTCTCGGACCAGCTGCGCCCGGTTGAACCGGAGCTGCGCCTTAATGTTGTCGAGCACCACCTTCTGCGCGACCCGGTCCAGCACGATCTGGGAGCCGGACGGCAGGTACGGGAACTCCTCCTCAACAGCCTTCTCCAGCTCCTTGCGCCCGTAGCCGGTCAGCGCCCGGTAGCGCAGGTCAAAGCGGAACTCACGGCGCTGCTGGCCGATGAAGTCCAGGACCGTCAGCACCGCTTTGCCCTCCGCACGGCGCAGCCCGCGCCCGAGCTGCTGGAGGAAGATCGTGGCGCTCTGCGTGGGCCGGAGCAGCAGGATGGTGTCCACCTGCGGCAGGTCCAGCCCTTCGTTGAAGAGGTCGACGGCGAAGATGCAGTTGATCTCCCGCTGCCCCAGGCGCCTGAGAGCTTCCTCGCGGTCAGCATTGTCAGTGGTGCCGTCGACAGCCACGGAGGCGATGCCGGCCCGGTTGAACACCTCAGCCATGTAGTGGGCGTGCTGCACTGAAACAGAAAAGCCGATTGCCCGCATATGGTCGGTGCTGGTGACCTTGTCGCGGAGTTCGCGGATCACCTTTGCGGCGCGGGCGTCGTTGCCCGTATAGAGGGCGCTCAGCTGGGTCGTGTCGTAGTTGCCACGCTTCCACTCTAACTGGCTCAGGTCGACGTCATCGGAGACGCCGAAGTAGTGGAACGGCACCAGCAGGTCAGCGTCCAGTGCATCCCAGAGGCGCAGTTCACTGGCGGTGCGGCCTTCGAAGAACTGCTTGGCGACGTCGACGCCGTCACCGCGTTCCGGTGTAGCCGTGAGTCCGAGTAGCTGCTGCGGTTTCAGATGGTCCAGCAGGCGGCGGTACGTGGGCGCCATAGCGTGGTGGAACTCATCGATGACGACGACGTCGAAGAAGTCCGGCTTCAGCTGCTCGATGCCGAGGGAAGACAGCGACTGGACAGACGCGAAGATGTGCTTCCACTCCCGCGGCTTGTGCTCCCCCACGTAGAGCTCACCGAAGACGCCGTCCTGCATGACGTCACGGTAGGTGCGCATCGCCTGCTTGAGAATCTCCCGGCGATGGGCGACGAAGAGTAGTTTGAGGTCGCGGCCGGCACCTTCGGACAGCCGTTTGTAGTCCAAAGCCGCGATGACTGTTTTGCCGGTGCCCGTGGCGGCGACCAGGAGATTGTGGTTGAAACCCTTGAGCCGCTCCGCTTCCAGGTCCTCCAGCATCTCCTCCTGATGCAAGAACGGCTGAACCTCAAGCCCGGTGGGCGCGTCCGGCACCGCGGTACGTCGGCCGCCGTTGCGTTCCAGTGCGGCGTCCAGCTTTTCGCCGTCGCGCTCCGGGTCGTAGCTTTGGAAGGCTCGCTGCTCCCAGTAGCTGTCGAAGGTGACCTCGAACTTCTGCAGGAGGGCGGGCGTCGCGACCGAGCTGAGGCGGACGTTCCACTCCAGCCCGTCCAGCAGTGCAGCTTGACTGAGGTTAGAGCTGCCGACGTACGCGGTGTCGAAACCTGTGTTACGGCGAAACAACCAGGCCTTGGCGTGCAACCTTGTGGCCCGGGTTTCGTAGCTGATCTTGACTTCGGCCCCGTACCGGTTGACGAGCTCGTCAATGGCGCGGCGTTCGGTGGCACCCATATAGGTGGTGGTAATGACCCGGAGCTTGGCGCCGCGCTCCTTGAGTTGTTCAAGCGCGGGCTGCAGGAGCCTCAGGCCGGTCCAGCGAACGAAGGCGCAAAGGAGATCGACGGTGTCAGCGGACTCCATCTCGGCCCGGAGCTCTGCCGCGAGGTTCGGGTCGTCTTTGCTGTTGGTGAGGAGTGCCGAATCGCTCAGCCTCGTGGTGGGGCGGCGAAGTTGGCGCCGCTTGAGTGCGTCCGGGCGGTGGAGCGAGTGGAGCACAGTGGGGCCTGGTGCGACCGTGTCCGTGACGTTTAGTTGCCGCAAAACCCTATTTACCAGCCCAACACGATCCTCAGGGCTTGCGTCGGAGACAGCTATTTCAACCGCACGTGCCACGTGCCGCGCCAGAAAGGCTGGCACATTGTCTGCTTCAGTCGACGCGAACTGCGCCGTAATATCCGGCCTCTCTCGAAGCTTCTTGTCGAGTTCCTCCGTGCGGAGCAGCTCATAGAGCCCCTCGGGAAAGGATTCTGGTGCTTTACCCCCAATGAAGTTGATCACGGCGCTAGAGTACGGCAACCTAAGCGAGCTTGCGGTCAACGACGAGGAGAAGCTGCTGGATCTGAGAGGAGTGACTTCGGCCGGTAGCTAACTTACCGAAAGGCCTGCACAAATTCCGGGGCCAGACGACGTGTATGGCATGCCTCATCTTTCAATGAGACAGTTTCACAGAACTCAATGCGCAAATCGTCCATATAGTTACCAAAGCCTGTTTCGTCTACGCCATCCCCATCAGCATCAATAACTTTACTTGGGGTTAACCCGGCAGCAATTTTCTTGTGGATATTCCACGCCTCATCAGAGCCATACACGGCGAGATTGTCGATCGCAGACTCGTAATCTGTTGCGGCAGCATCGCGCGCCAGAAGTAGGTCCTTAACTGCTGGGTCCGAGAGCGACATGGCTCTCCCTTGTGTAGAGTCAGGGTTCTGAATGCCCCTTGAACGTGAATAGGTAGCAAGGTTCATTTGGGCCGCACGGTAGCGTTTCGCGGAGTCAAGGTAGGAAGTGTAGACCGCCGGCGTTTTCTCCCGATGCTCTTTCTCCTTTTCTGCCTGAAGCTGTTGCTGAACCGTCTGCGTTGTCACAACCGCCCCGATGCCAGCAACAAGTAGAGCACTGGACGCACCGACAAGGGCGCTGATTAGGGCAATTAGCAAAGGATTCGACAAATTGCCAGTCCATTGTTTCGTGGAGTTACCTCGTTGGGTTGCTTGGGGTACTTTTCCCTTTGTTTGCGGCACAGAACAACTCTGATACAAGTCCAGCAGACAAGCAAAATGCCATCGCCCTCCGGGAACTTGGAACAGTGTCCGATCCACGGGCATGCGTCTCCACCGAACGTGAAGTCAGTTCGTTCCACCTCTTCTCCGCTGTCTGCCCATTTCCCGAGGTGGGCAACCACCGGCGCCGGACTCACTCTGACCATCTCAGGCTGGTCTGCTGATCCAAGAGATGTGTGGCGGATAGCATTTAACGCAGGTTTGATAGCGATTCGTCATCTTGGGAAGGCTCTACATCAGCGGCTGCATTAGAAGCAGAGGTTGAGAGGCTCACTGTTGTATTTTGTGGAGCCTGCTTCGACAGGTCGTAAACGCTGTAGATGAGCTTCCTCACCCGCATCCCTGTATTGGCCTCGTGAACGATGACAGTGACGATGCCCGGGGAAGCCGGCATACCCGAAATTCCGTCCAGAGGATCAAATTGCACACCTTGGGGTAACTTTCCTGTTTCGTGTGAGGCAATCCAGTTGGGGCGGTCCGCTTCCTGTACTCTCCCTTCATTCGAAGAGGGCGTTAGAAGGTCGACGATGAAGCAATAGAGCAGACCGACCCCACCAAGCGTTGCAGCAAGCAAAGCGTCAGTGAAGTACTTCGTTCCTTGGAGACCAATCACCCATAGAAACAAGTAGCCAATTCCTCCGAGTAAGCAGAGCCATCGGAACCAGTGTCGGAAGCGCGCTGATCGCATACTGGCTGACGCGAGTTGACTTGTGTAAGCCAACGACGGGAAGAGCAGCAGGGCGCCAAGGGCAGGATCAGGGTTGCCGGTGAAAATGAGTATCGCCGGGATGGTGAGTATCAGAAGGGTCATAAAAGCGAATAGCGTCAGCTGTTGGTACCGGCGTGGTCGCTTAACCCTCTGGCTGCGTTTGTTATTACTGATTCGATTCATGACACTTCCCCCTGGATCATACAATGCCGGAGCTATCTTCCGCGCATAAAACGATTATATGTTATCGACTGTCAAAAAATTCGCCTGTCAAAATTCTATATACATCCTCCATAAAGTTAAATTATGGGCGCGCCAGATGGCCAGCACTATCCACATAAGCAAGCCGAGAGTCAATTTGGACTTTGTGTCAACCCCGATGAGCAACGAACCTGTCCCAGCATGAATGAACAGGTAACCCGTCCACCTGCCGCCGTTTGCCAGTGGGGGAACCTCCCATCCGCACAATCCTGACCGCCGCCGCCGCGTCTGCATGGCAGGCCCAGCCGCAAGGGAGCCCAGAGAATGGAGCTGAAACAGCGTCGCAACGCTGCCGGTTCCGCTGCCTCCGCGTTGAAGCTACTTGGCTGCCGCGGCGAAGCACCGATGCATCCGGGCGGCCTTCTGGACCCACTGGCGCTGAGCCTGACCACCCTCAAGTCGGAAATTCACTGATCGGAGGACAGCTCGGTCATAGTCGGATACGACGACCAATCCTGGCCGCCAAGTGCATCGAAACAGCATCCGCCGCTTCCCGCAATCCCGAACTCCTCTACGTCGCCGACGCATGGCGGAGCTCTCCCAGACCCAAATCAAATTCCCTAAGTTCTGGATCAGTGTCCCTCAGGCTTGCTCTCGGCCGCCGACTTGCCCCTACAACCGCCGCTGCCTGAACATCGGGAACGACTCCCGTACCCGGTCCACCGTTTCCAGCGAAACTTCCACCGCCCGCACGCCCGGCTCCAGCCCAAGGTCAGCCTCGACAACCCCCATCGGGTCCACCAGCACGCTCCGCCCCACGGATACCGGCGGTGCCTGGCAAACACCCGCCACGTACACGCTGTTCTCGATCGCCCGCGCCGCGTTCAAAGCGAGCCACTGCTCCGTCTTGTGCTCGCCCGGCACCCAGGACGAGCAGACCAGCAGGACATGCGCGCCGGCGTCGGCCAGTGACCTGGCCAGCTCCGGGAACCGCAGGTCGTAGCAGGTCATCAGTCCGAACTGCACTCCCCCGTGCTCGAACACCACGGGATCCGTGGACGGGCCCGGCTTGATGAACGTCGACTCCCCAAAGCCCTGCGCGTCGAAAAGGTGGATCTTCCGGTAGGAAGCCAGCCAGCCGCGGTCGGGCCCGAAAGCCACCAGCGTGTTGTACGCCCGGCCCGGCTCCTCGGAGGTTTCCACCACGCCCGCCACCAGCGCGATGCGGTGGCGGCGGGCGATGGCGGCAAGCTCCCGGCAGACGGGACCGTCCAGCGGCTCGGCCACCTCCGGGAACGTCGCGTCCATTTTCTTCTTCTCATAGGTGGCGTACTCCGGGAAGGCGACCAGCGCGGCACCGTTGCGCGCGGCCTGAGCGGCGAACCGGTCGATCGCGGCGAGGTTGGCCCGGATGTCGGCGCCCGACTCCAGCTGCCCCAGCGCTATCTTCACGAGTGTTCCTTCCCTCGGCCCAACAGCAGGACCCAAACCAACCAAAACTCAGGCAGCCGCCTCGACCGTCGCCTTCTCCGTGGCCGTCATCTCCGGCGGCGAGGCCTTGAACCCGCGGGTGATCAGGGCCAGGACCAGCACGCCCAGCACCAACCAGGACAGTCCCAGCGTAATGGCGTTGCTGTCCAGCTGGGAGAGCAGGTAGGCGCAGATGATGGCGCCGATCACCGGGACCACCACGTAAGACACCGGGTTCAGCTGATGCCCGGCCCGGCGCTGGCGCACATAGTGGAACACCACCGACGCGTTCACCAGCGTGAAGGCGGTGAAGGCACCAAAGTTGATGAATGACGTCGATGTGGCCACGTCCAGGAAGATCGCGATCAGGCCCACGATACCCGTGATCACCAGGTTCGCCACCGGGGTGTGGAACTTCTCGTTCAGCCGGCCGAAGACGGCCTTGGGGATGACGGAGTCGCGGCCCATCGCATACTGCAACCGGGAGGCGCTGGCCTGCGCGGCGAGGCCGGAGGCGAACTGCGCCACCACCAGGCCGGCCAGGAACACGGCGCCGAACAGCTGCCCGCCGATCTGCAGGGCGATGGAGCTGGCCGCGGAGGCCGAGTCCTCGAACACGCCGCCGGGGTGGACCAGCTGGGTCACGTAGGAGACCGCCACGAAGATGCCGCCGCCGATCAGGGCCACGAGCATGATGGCGCGCGGCACGGTCCGGCGCGGGTTGACGGTTTCCTCGGAGAGGGTGGTGACGGCTGGACCTTGAAGGACGGAACCACTCTGCCCGGAACAAATTTGTCCTTCCTGAGAAAAGGGAAACCTTGATCAATTACAAGGTAATCCTTGAGTGAAAAATGCCACGATGACGGAGATGCGGACTGCATCATCGACCGGGGGGCGATAATGTGCCTGCCTTAAGGAGGGAGAGACATGCGTCGTAAGATCCTCGCAATTCTCGGGGTCTCAGCAACCCTGACACTGACGGCCTGCGGATCTGGTA
Source organism: Pseudarthrobacter niigatensis (assembly GCF_030812615.1). NCBI lineage: Bacteria > Bacillati > Actinomycetota > Actinomycetes > Micrococcales > Micrococcaceae > Pseudarthrobacter > Pseudarthrobacter niigatensis. The sequence goes on from NZ_JAUSTB010000012.1 coordinate 29,697, forward strand.
GCCAGAACGCGACTCCGGCAGCGACCGGGGCAGGAGACGCTTCGCCGATATCGGCGCCTTCGGCTGCGCCCGTTGTCAAAACCACGCCTTCACCAACGCCGAGTCGGGATGACAAAAAGTCAGTCAGGGGCAATCTCTTGATGCAGCCGGGAGATATCGGCACTATATCGGATAGATCCACGAATAAAGTCGGCACGAAGTTCACGGTAAATACCATCACACCCGGTGCCTGCGACCAACAGTATTCAAGGCCCGCTGAGAACGGCCAGATCGTCTTTATCGACATAACGGTGGAAACGACACCTGAACTGGCTGAATCCACTTACCCGAAGTTTGACATATCTGGCCGTGACTTTAAGTACATCGCAGAGAATGGAACAACGTTCAACGGCAGTCTAAGTACTATCGCGACTTACTCTTGCATCGCGGATTCAGCCACTTTCCCGAGTGGCGGAATGGGCCCCGCGGAGAAAGTCACGGCCAAAGTCGTCCTTGACCTACCCTCGGCTCACGGCATCCTCGTCCTCAAATCCGGCCTCAGCGGCGGCTTTGAGTATTCGTTCTGAGTTTCTCGAAGGATCTTGAAGGGTTCGAATGGGTTGTCAGCGTAGACATAGCAAAGTCCCTTTTGGGCCTGTAGATGGTCACGTTCCGGCGAACACATCCAGCGATGCAGAAGTCGCACAACACGTGCGTCGTCAGTTGGAAACATGGCCACCTCAAGAAACCACAGCCATCACACCCGAAGCGATGCTCGCATGATCAGGCCGACGGGCGCGCCCTACCAAAGCCGGACGCGCCCGTCATGTGCCTGAACCAAAAAATTCGTTCAGAGCACGTGCTTCAGTCGATAAGAACCGACTGCTTGGCCTCTTTCGAAGATCCAACGGCTGCCGATACTTTCCGCGACCGGTGGTTCACCCAGCACCCGACCGTCAGCACCGCCACGAGCGCGAAGGTGCTCAGCAACTGGGGACGGGAGTCCTCGCCGATGAAGCCCACCGTGAAGATCGCCGCGAGGATAACCAGGCCAAGGGAAGTCAGCCACGGGAAGCCCGGCATCCGCAGGGGAAGCTCCGTCCCCTCGCGGTCGGCGCGAAGGCGCAGTGCGAGCTGGGCCAGGAGAGCTGACGTCCACACCAGCAGGCACGTGGAACCAACGATGTTCAGCAGGACGCCAAGGACCATCTCGGGGAACATCAGCTCCAGGACAACCGTGACAACGCCGAAGGCAACGCTGGCAAGGACGGCAACGACGGGAACCCGTGCCTTGGACACGGAAGCGAGCCAGCGCGGTGCCTCACCCCGCTCGGCCAGGGAGAATGCCATCCGCGAAGCACCGTAGAGGTTGGCGTTCAACGCGGAGAGCAGCGCTGCGACGGCCACCAGGGTGATAGCGGTGGCCGCACCCGGCATGCCGGCGGCGTCCAGTACAGCGGCGAACGGGCTCTTCAGCCCCGCCGAACCCACCGGGACTACCGCAGCGATGACGAAGATGGCGCCGATGTAGAACACCAGGATGCGCCACAGCACGGTCCGGACTGCCTTCTTCACGCTGCAGGCCGGCTCGGCGGTCTCGGCTGCGGCCACGGACACGATCTCGGTGCCGCCGAACGCGAACGCCACCACAAACAGTGCGGTCGCGATTCCGCCGAAGCCGCTGGGCGCGAAGCCGGCGCCGGTGAAGTTGGCCATGCCCGGCGACTGCACGCCCGGCACCAGGCCGAAGAGCAGCGCAAAGCCCACCAGCAGGAACCCAACAATCGCCGCCACCTTGAACAGGGCGAACCAGAACTCGAACTCGCCAAAGTTCTTCACGCTGGTCAGGTTCACGGCGGTCAGCACCACGATGAACACGAAGGCCATCAGCCACACCGGAAGGGCCGGGAAGATCGTGGCCAGCAGCCCCGCCGCACCAAGGGCTTCGGCGGCGATGACCACCACCAGCTGCAGCCACCAAAGCCAGCCCACAGTGGCGCCGGCCACCGGCCCGTAGGCCTTGGCAGTGTAGACGGAGAAGGCGCCACTGTCCGGGTTGGCCGCGGCCATCTCGCCAAGCGCCCACATCACCAGGATGATGAGCGTGCCGGCCACGAGGTAGGAGATCAGCACCGCCGGGCCGGCGGCCTGGATGCCCGCGCCGGAGCCGATGAACAGGCCCGCGCCGATGGCGCTGCCCAAGCCCATCATGGTGAGCTGCCGGGGTTTGAGGGCCGCGCCGAGGGGGCGGGCAGACGTCTTTGTCTGTTGTTCCATGGGGATTCCTCTTAGTTGTAGGTAGAACTGTTGGGGATAAACTTCAGGCCGCGTGGGCTTCGAGAAGCCGGAGCACGCGGTTGTTGGAGGCGGGATCGGCAACGGTGATCCGCACGCCGTCGCCCGGGTACGCCCGGACCAGGATGCCCGCGTGGTCGAACGCGTCCACCAGCCTTGCCAGGAGGGCATCGTCGGCGCGGATCCACAGGAAGTTCCCTTGGCTTGGCTGCAGTGTCCAGCCCTGGGCTGCCAGCTCCGCGGCCATCCGGGCGCGCTCCTGCTTTACGGCGGAAACCCGGGCTTCCATCTCCTCACCCGCGTCCAGCGACGCGATGGCCGCCTTCTGGGCCAGCGCGCTTACGGCGAACGGCAGGGCGGTGCGGCGCAGGCCGTCAGCGATTGCCGCCGTCGTAATGGCGTACCCGACGCGCAGGCCGGCGAGCCCGTAGGCCTTGGAGAACGTGCGCAGGATGCAGACGTTCGGGTACCGGCGGTAGAGCGCCAGGGAGTCAGGGCCGCTGCCCGCGTCGGCATACTCCACGTACGCCTCGTCAATCACCACCAGGATGTCGGAGCGGACGGACTGCAGGAAGGCCTCGAGGCGGCCGTGGCTGATCGGTACGCCGGTGGGGTTGTTGGGCGTGCACAGCAGGAGCACCTTGGTGCGGTCGGTGACGGCGGCGGCCATGGCCTCAAGGTCGTGGCCCTCGGAGTCGTCCAGCGGCACGCGGACCGGCCGGGCGCCCGCCAGCTCCACCAGGATGGGGTACGCCTCGAAGGAGCGCCACGCGAACACCACCTCATCCCCGGCGTCGCACAGTCCGGTGATGATCTGCTGCAGGACGCCCACGCTGCCGGGCCCCACCGCCACTTCCTCCGCGGTGACGCCTAGGTGCCGGGCGAGCCGTTCGCGGAGTTCGACGGCGGCCATGTCCGGGTAGCGGTTCATCCTCCCGGCCGCCTCGGCCACCGCAGCAACGGCGGCGGGCAGGGGGTCGTAGTGGCTTTCGTTGCTGGCGAGGGCGGCGATGTCCGCGCCGGTGCCGCGCCGGCCCGGGACGTAGGACGGAAGGCCGGCCACTGCGCCACGCAGGGTGGGCAACGCAGTTTCGGGAGCGGCAACAAGCTGATCACTGGTCATGAATTCCGATCATGGAAGTGACCCGGACCACAATGCAAGGTACGCTTCCATGCTTGGGACTTCTGCTCAACTTCTAGTACTTGTGGTGAAAATATGACCATCGCGAACTCTCGCACCCTCGATTCCCTGGACGGCAGGATCATTCTTGCCCTGGACAAGGACCCCGAAGCCAGCGCCCTGGCACTCTCCCGGACCCTCGGCGTCGCACGCAACACCGTCCACGCCCGGCTGGCACGGCTGGAGCGCAGCGGCGCGCTCCGCTCCTTCAGCCGCAGGCTGGACCCCGCCGCGCTGGGCTACGAACTGATGGCCTTCCTCTCGCTGTCCATCAGCCAGACGCGGACCGGCTCGGTGGAGAACGGGCTCGCCGCCATCCCGGAGGTCATCGAGGTGCACGCCACCACCGGGGACGCGGACCTCATGGCCAAGGTGGTGGCCCGCGGCACGGCCGACCTCTACCGCATCACCAACGAGATCCTGGAGATCGACGGGATCGAGCGGACCAGCACGGCCATCTCCATCCTGGAACTCATGCCGCCCCGGTACGACGGCCTCATCAGCCGGCTGTCCGAGCAGGAATCGCGTCCGGCTGACTAGGCGCGATGACATAGCGATCCGCAGTACCCAAATAGAGGCGCTTGGAATGTTTGCAACTTTGCCGCAACGGAATGTCTCTATTGTTGGGCGCGCGACTCGTGGTTCTGCGTGCGACCACCGGCGGTCTCCCGGCATATGATTCTTGATGCTTCAATTACCTATTTCCATTTGGGGGAATCCTTGAAAAAGTCCATTTCATCACTTGCTCTCGTTGCCGTTCTTGCCTTGACGGCTTGCGGCGGCGCAGGAAGCACCGCGGGCGCTGCTTCCGACTCTAAGACGACGCAGGAGGCTCCGAAGGTCCCGGACCTGACTGGCGCTTGGAAGCAGAGCAACCCGAACAGCGAGAAGTCGTACCAGCAGGCAAGCATCACCGCCGACAAGATGACTATCGAGTGGGTTTCCGACGGTGGCAATACGACCTCGATCTACTGGGTTGGCACGTTCGCCGGCCCCACCAGCGCCAGCGAGCCCTACACCTGGACGTCCCAACGGGATGTCGATGCCACCAAGTCGGCCCTCCTCGCATCCAGTGACGCGACCAAGGAATTCAAGTACGAAGGCGGCAGCATCAGCTACAAGGTCAGTGCACTGGGAACTACCACGACGGTAAACCTAAAAAAGAACTGACCCCGCAGCATGTGACCGTGACGGTCTACGCAGGGTAGGACCGCACCAAATTGCTCGGCCTCGCTAATTCCAAAGGTATGGCTGCTGCTCGTGAGATCAGCAGCCATACCTAGGTGACGCTACCGGATGGTCCCTCAGCGACCTGGCGTTCAAACTTAGGCATCGACGGGTGGGCCAGCCCTACTGAAACACTCCAACTAACGATTGATGCCGCTCCTGAGTTGTTGGCTTAGCTGGGCGTTTTGTCACCTTCTTGCTCCCCTGCTGCCAAAAGTCCCAACTGAATACGACGGTATTGCAAACGTGAGATGCAGCCCACACGATGCCTGCATGACTTCTCTTACCGTCTCCGGCCGCGTGGCACAGGTTCTCAGCAGCTATGTCAGCGACGTCTTCGGCGTCATGGGCAACGGCAACGTCCACTTCCTGGACGCCGCCGAGCAGCAGGGCCTCCGCTTCTCCCCCGTCCGGCACGAGGGCGCCGCCATCGCCGCGGCCGACGCCTACTACCGGACCTCGGGACGGCTCGCGGTGGGCACCACCACCTACGGCCCCGGCTACACCAACGCGCTCACCGCCCTCGCCGAGGCCGTCCAGGCGCAGATCCCGGTGGTGCTGGTCACCGGCGACGCCCCCAGCACCGGCGCCCGGCCCTGGGACGTGGACCAGACGGCGATCGCCGCCGGACTCGGCGCGGCCACCTTCACCGTCACCCGCGGCGCCGCGGGCGCCATCACCCGGCAGGCGGTGGATTACGCACTCACCCGGCGCACCGCCGTCGTGCTTGCCATCCCGTACGACCTCGCCGCACTCGATGCTGCGGACGAGGACCTTCCGGAAGCAGCGCCACCAAAGGTGACGGACGACGTCGACGGCGGCCTTGGGCAGGTTGCCCGCCTCCTCGCCGGTGCCAGGCGTCCGCTGATCCTGGCCGGCCGGGGTGCGCACCTCGCCGGCGCCGGCCAGGAACTGCGCGAACTCGCCGACCGGCTCGGCGCACTGACCGCCGGAACCGCCCTGGCGCTCAACCTCCTCAATGGCGAGGGGTACCTGGGCGTGGCCGGCGGTTTCGGCACCGACACCGCGGCCGGGCTCATGGGCGAGGCCGACGTGGTCCTGGTGGCAGGGGCCAGCCTGAGCCCGTTCACCATGCGGTTCGGGCACCTGCTGGGCCCGGACAGCACTGTCATCCAGATCGACACAGCGCTGCAGCCGACCAACCCGCGGGTGGACCTGTTCATTCAGGCGGACGCGAAGGCCGCTGCTTCGCGTCTGTTGTCGCTGCTGGACGGCGAGGCCGCTGTGGCTGGCTGGCGGGCGGAAGCTGCTCGGCGCCTGGCTGCGGGGCCGGGGCATGATTTGGGTTCGGCCGAGACTGAGGATGGCCGGCTGGACCCGCGCGCCCTCGCCACCGCCCTTGACCCCGTGCTGCCGGAGCGCCGCACGGTGGTCCAGGACGGCGGGCACTTCATCGGCTGGGCGCCCATGTACTGGAACATCCCGCGGCCGCAGGACCTGGTGATGGTGGGGACCGCCTACCAGACCATCGGGCTGGGCCTGGCCAGCGCCGTCGGGGCCGCCCGTGCGCTGGAGGACGGCCGCACGCTGGTCCTTGCCTCCGGCGACGGCGGGTTCCTGATGGGCCTGTCCGACCTCGAATCGCTCATTTCTACGGCCCGCAGCGCCATCGTGGTGATTTACAACGACTCCGCCTACGGGGCCGAGATCCACCAGTACGGCTCCGAGGGCCTGACTCAAAAGCCCATGCTGATCCCCGAGGTGGACTTCAGCGGTGTTGCCCGGGCTCTGGGAGCGGAGTCTGCGGTCATCCGCTCGCTGGATGACCTGTCCGCGCTGCAGGACTGGATCGACGCCGGCGCGAAGGGAACGTTTGTGGTCGACTGCCGGATCACGTCCAGCGTCCGGGCGCCGTGGCTGACCGAGTGGATGAACGCCACGCGGGCAGCGAAGGCGGCTGTCGCGGGGTAGGTCCTTAGCACAGAACGCCAGCACCCAGGCCTACACTCGAAGTCATGAGTACGTACGAACCCGCCGAACTCGCTCGGGAACTTGGTTACGTCGACGAACAACGGCCAGGGAAGGTGGTCCGGGACTACCTACGCAAGAAGTATCCGAACCACCGTAAGTACGAGCGCTGGGTGCTCGATGAGGAACAGGCTGCCGACGTTCGAGCTAACGTCCCCCGAAAGCGCTGATTCTCAATTTATCGGCTGCCCGGAAGTTGCACTTTCTGGAGCGCGAGTGTCGGAGCTGGGACTTGGTCAGGCATGCCAGGCAATGGCGTCATGGACAAACGCCGCAGTGCGCTGAATGGAGGCGTCTCCGGAAGGATGACCTGTTGAGAACATTGCCGCTGATTCGCACATAACGTTGTCCAATTCCTGCCAAGATATCCAGCAGAAAACCTCTGGTAGCCGTGACATAAGCACGGACTCGGAAGGAAGCTCGTCATCGACTACGCGGTCTAGGACCGGGCCAAGAAATCGTCCCACAGCTTCGGCGATCTCAAGCTGACCGTTGCCCTTGACGCGGAGCGGCGGCGTCACGCCCAGAAGTAAGAGCATGGGAGTTGCCGGACCGGCTTTGGACATGAGTGTGACTTACTCACGGGCCAATTGCTCGGGATGAAAGCTTCCGTACCTGATGCATTTGGCTGTAGGTATTCGTAGTCTCGAAGATTGCGTCCGGCTGAACTACAAACTGGGGTCTACGACTACCAGAGCCAACACTGAAGTTGCCGGGAAGGAATTGCATCTGCAGCTCCTCAACCTCTGTCGCAACTTCGTGCCGGACCACATCGGCACCTTGCGCCGCGCGGATGACCGCCCCGAGGAAATGACTTCGGGGCAAGAAATCCAGACCCATAAGTCCTTCAGCGGTTAGAACATTTTCGCGTCCCCGCCCACCAGCACGGTAATCCCTGGCCTTCTCCCACGGAATTTCTTCAAGGAGTTTCCTACGATCGAACTTGAAGATGTAGCTGTCACTTGTGAAGTCACTTAATATAGCGGCGATCATCCGCACAATAGCTCAGAAAAACCGCTGCTGATGACTCAAACTCACCATATTCAGCCGTGACTGCCTTGTCTTCAAGGTTCACGTTTCTGCGCCCCCAGCTGAAGATCGACTAGGTGCGTAGTACCCGGCGACAACCGCAAAGGGCGGCGGTCCTGCAAAGTCAACACTGCTAGTTCGTTATCGTCCCACGGTGGACCGGACTTGTTTTGAAGCGCCACCTACGCGATCTCTCGACGCATGGTTTCGGCCCTCTTGGTAGCACAGCACTTATTCCGCAGGGCTAACCTCCCGAGTAGCATCTGAAAGGAGGAAACGAGTGATAGCTGCCCTCCGGCGGCACCGTCAACGCCAAGATTGGTTCAGTCCTCGTAGTCGCCTTCTGCGAGTTCCTCGTCCAAGTCTGCGGGTGGAGGACTCGTTTGAGCTAGGTCAAGCTCGGGGCTCCCGGCCCTGAACATGTCCAGGATGCGCGCCGTTAGATTGCCGCGGCGTTGCTCAAAGAACGGCGCGAACTCGTCAACGGAGTGGGGCAACGGGGACGGCAGTGCATGCCGCGCAAGGAAGGCACTGCGGTTATCTGACGCTGGAAACTCCGCCGCAAGCCAGTCGTCCGGTGCCTTGTCCGATTTACCAATGTTTTCGAGTCCTGGGAGCAGTTGCAGGTTCGGCAATCGATCTCGCAGCGAGACGAGCTCGTCGATGGCTTCAGCGGTGAATCGAGGTGTGCCGTCGGCAGTTTTTTGGCCCGCCAGCACCTTCTTCTCCAGCCGGGCAGCCGGGAACACATGGTCGACGTGAAACTGGTTGCGCGTATCGACATGCGGGAACAGCGCTGCGAGCACTGCAAAGGTTCGAGCTTTGCCGTACTCCAATCTCAAGATGTCGTCGACTAGAGCGTCTGTAACCGCGAGCGACTTGCCTCGAGTTGCCATAGCCTGTTCAATAGCCGCGGCTGGGAATCCCGAACCGCCCTGGGACTTGATGATCTCTCGCAGGTCGCGGAGTAAAGTGTCCAGGCCAGAGCCCCATACTCCGCGCACAATAAGGGACCGCAGAACCCACGAACGCAGTGCCTCACGGTCCTCACGGGACGCAGGTGATTCGCGGTATGCGTGGCCAAGCCTCCGGCGATGCACGTAATAGGCCACTGGAATAAGGACACTATCCGCGGTTAATGCTCCGCCTGACAGTCCGAAGTCGCTAAGAAGTCCGACCGCAACGTGGAGGGAAGCGCTCATTTCATCCCAACCGGCCTCAAGTTTAGACATGTTGGCGGTCGTGAAGTTCTTGACCTTGAACCCGATGTCCCCAACATCCGCAAGCACAAGCCCCGACTTCAAGATCGTGTCCCGGGAGAAGTTGAACCCGTTCCCCGTCTGGTTGAGGGAGTCCACCAAACCGTGGACTGCGGCTCGAGCGTCACCATCCCACTGTGCCGTCGCTATAGACAGAAGGAGGTCGCTATAGGACAGTACAGTGCCGCCGGAGTTGACTCGCACGAAGATATCGAGGACACGTTCAATGTCCTGCACGTCCTCTTCATAGAAATGGAGGCTAGCGCTGTGATGGATTTCCTGCCAGAGCTTCGCGATGAGCGCAACTGCAGTCTCGTTGTTCCCGACTCCGTACCTCGCCGGAATTTGCATCATGGCGCCTGGTTCGGCTGCGTCAAAGATCTCGGACACCGGAAACCATGACTTCGTCTCGGCATCCGCTGCTGAACCGAGGTCATTCTTGGTCAGGAACTGGAAGTGATATTTGAGACCGAACTCATTTTCAGGCGCCTCTTCCAAAAGGTTCAGATAAAGGCGCCGCTCGGGGTAGGACCATGGCTTGTTCGACCACCCGCCGTGGACCTTGTACGCGTATGTGCCCCGTAGCCCGATGTTAAGTGAGGTCAATCTCTGCTGACCGTCGAGGACAGCAACGACCTCACGATCAGTGGGTATGTCAACTACCGGGTTATGTCGGTTGTCGAAGGCGCTGTAGTCCTTCATAAATCCGTAGAACTTGAACTTGCTGACCGTCTCCGGACGTACCCTCCACGAGAGAAAACTCCCAACTGGATACCCGCGCATGATGGAGTCGAAGACGCGGATAATTTGGGAGGGTTTCCAGACATACTCTCGCTGGATCGCTGGAAGGATAAGCTTGCGCTCCTGAATTTGTCGCAGCGCTGTTGCGATCGACATCGGTTCTTTGTGTCCCACGCTCAAACCTTACTTTGCGGCAACGTTTCGCCCTGCACTGATGCATAGAGTGTCGACCAGTGAGTTGTGATCCTGGCCGTTACTTCGAGTCCTGAACGGTCATCATCGACTACCCGGACCGGCACTGGCTGTATTGGCCAAACGTGGCCTAAAAGCTAGCCCAGCAATCCTCACTCGAGCAGCCAAGCCCATCATGGCCCATCAGAGATGCACTGAGTCGGGTCGAGAGAAAGACGCGGCAGCTGAACCAGGATCATCAAGAGCGTTGCGAGTATCCAGCTAGTGGAGTAACGCCGTCTAGGCCTTGTCCTTTGCCCACCACAGGAATTCCGCGGCGTGTTGCTGGTGACGGAAGCCCTCCCCGAGAAGTGCCAGTAGCAAATCGTTGCTCCAAAGGATAAGACGTCCAATAGTCCAATCTACCCTCGCTGGGTCGGGCAGTTCGAGACCCCAGAGAGAGCGCGCAATTTCCCGTTTTCCGACCGCGCCGGTGTACATGAGGATGGTCAGGAACCTGTCTGGATATACGATGCACAGAACCTTCGTAAGGAGAGCCTCCTTAAAGCCCTTCATCCCGAGGGACGTGGTGTCATTAATCAGAGCAGTGAGACGGTCCTCCAAGTCGACCGGCGATGTGCCACGAATCAAATACTCGACTGCGTTGCGGACCTGAGCCGCACCGGCCTCAGCACCCATTTCGTTCCACGCTTCATTGAAGACGGACATATTCCCCGGATTCGCGCCGACGTTGGAGTTTGCGAAGTCTTTGAAATCTCTGGGGTCCGCTTTTGCCAGGCCGTCGCCACTGAACACTTGCTGGTATTTCGCCCAGTAAGGGGCGACGCTGGGTACAGGCTCGGGCTCGCGTCTGAGGAATTCCAACTTGAGTTCGTTGGCACGTGCAAGCTTGTTGGGATCGACATCCCCTGGTTTAGGGAACCTTTTCTTGATCTCTTCCAGAGACGGCAGGTGTATCTTCTGCCGGGCGGGCTCGCCGCGGAGCCACTCTTGTCCACAGTTTGAGCACTTGAGCTTCTTTTGAGTCCCCGTTAGCCGTTCGACGAGCTTAACGTGCTCATCTGTCACACAGTTGGAACACTCCACGAGATCAATTGCCATAAAGACTTACCTTCCGAGCGCACTGACGACATGGAGCGACCCCACGTTAGCAGCCCATCTCATATCCTGCCCACGCCACACAACTTGTCCTCAACACGCCGAGGTGGAACTTCACACGCTTAGAACATGGGTCCGCCATCGAAAGCCCTGCAAGAGGCCGGCACGTTGGATGTAAGGAGGCGCGCCTCCACCACGACTTTTCCAGAAGGCGGTACGAGTTCAGGGAAGTCGACTCCACCGCCAATAATCGTGTTTACCGCGTCATAGCAGATGATGCCCAGTCGCGGACTCTTGACCGGCTGGCCAGTGGGATTGGTAAGTTCGAAGGTTGCGGTCGAACCGCCGTACGGGTCCGCCACTACAGTCACAGGCGTCATCGGCATCTCCGGAAACGGCTCTCTCGAGAACGTGCCGCGGTCCTCAATCAGTAATGTTGCCTCGACCGTGGCAATCTTGACATCCTTTTGCACGTCGATCTGTGTTCCAACCGCGATGTCCTGATTGACCCGGGTGAAGGTTTCGACCTGGCTGGTGGACTTGACCAATTTGCCTGCCGCGTCCTTGGCATTGAACTGGACCGTTACCGTCTGCCCGACTTTGCCAGAGTCGTTATGGACAAGCGAAGTGACCCACACGTATTCGTCTTTCTGTCCGAAGCCGCTTGAAACGAGTGACCCTGAAGCCTTGGTCGGAACTGCCGAACTGGATGCAGAACTGCCTGAGGCTGCACTCCCAGTCTTCTGCTCGACAACATCTTTTTCGCCAGCGCAACCAGTCCCGAGTAGCGCAATAGCCAGCATGCTCAGCGCAACAACCCTAGCCCGCATATCTATTCCCCTTATGTTCTTTGTATTTTTTCGAAGGACACTGCTGGTCAACTGTCATTGGATCAATTTAGAACCCTTCAAGGGCAGTATGTCATTGTGCGGCAAATTGGAGGCAGAGACGTATGCTGATCCAGCGCCACACGATCAAAATTGGGGAAGAAATGAAGGAAATCAGTCACCGCACCGCTCTCACCATCACTGCGCTCTGCCTTCTCGTCGGCATTGCAGGTTGCGGTGCCGGCAGTGCAACCACAGCACGGTCAGGTCCCCAAGAAACGTCTGCTGTGGTTGCGCCGCCGGTTGTCCAGCACAGGCCTGCCGAGGTCAAGAAGATGCTCGACTCGTTTCTTTTGACCGTTTCCAACGAATCGGACGGTTATATGAAGGCGGCAATGACCGGAGGCGCGGCCAGCGGAACAGACGAGGAGAAGGCAGCAAAACTTAAAGCCGCATTTCCCCAGTCCTACTCTTATCTGGCTTTGGATGAGAAGAAGGCCGCGGCCTTAGTCGGCATTTTTGCGCTGGCAGCAATGCTCACTCCCGATACTGAAATGACTGCTAACGAGTCCGGTATTACCATCAATGGAGATACAGCGACGATCAAAGCCAGTGATATCGCGATCAAGGGCATCGAAAAATCCGGCCAAGGCGGGGACGGCGGAAAGATCGGAAAAATTACCTTGACGTTTCAGGACACCGACTGGAAGATCACCGATCTGGAAATCCATCAGTAACTCCATCGGACGGCCGTCTCAGCGGGTTCCGCGGCCGCTGATCCCGGTGGGCTGAGCCCATTTCGCCGGCGCCGGGACCGAACTCCTCGAACTCGCTGACCGGTTCGGTGCCCGGAGCGCGGAACCGCGCTTGCGCTCAATCTCCTCGACGGGGATGTGTATCTGGACGTGGGCGCCTCGGGACTGTACGCCGGGAAGCTGGTGCAGGAGGACGAAGTCAGGCACGGCGGCATTCCCTGGACCCTCCTCCGGTCCACCCAATTCCACGAGTTCGTGCCGATGTCCATCAAGGCCGCCTCAGTGGGCCCGCTGGTCCTCGTGCCCACGATGGACACCCAGCCGGTGGCGGCAAAGGAGGTGGCCGCAGCCCTGGTGGACGCGGCCGAGGCCGGTCCGAAGGGGCGGCTACCAGACCTCGGCGGCCCGCGGACCGAACACCTGAAGGGCCTGGTGGCGGCCTATCTGGCCAAGACGCGGCAGAAAAAACTGATCGTTCCGCTCCGGGTGCCGGGCCCCATGGGCAAGGCAATGCGCAACGGCGGGCTGATCCCGGCGCCGGGTTCCGCCGTCGGACGCCAAACGTTTCAGGAGTGGCTCGACGCCATAGGCGCCGCGTAAAACCGACGCTAAATGGGGCAACTGCCCCATGTCCCTGCCGCGGCCCGCTCCTAGTCTCAAGGCATAGAGAAAAGGAGGCGGCCATGACCATCTACCAGCCGCAGTCATCAGCAGAGGCAACACCGACACTTGCCGAACTTCCCGAGGACGCTGCCGAGCACTTCGCCGGCTACGCCGTCCTAGGGCTGCCTTTCACCAGCGGCCACTACCTGGCCTTCCGGGATTTCCCGGTGAGCTCCGTGGGCCCCGGCTACCGCTCTGTCTGGCACCGCACGCCCGGCGGCGAGTGGACCATCTACGCCGACACCGCGCCCGAGTTCAGTTGCGCCCGCTACTTCGGGGCGGCCGTCCACCATACGGTGGAGACCGACGTCGACATCCAGTGGAGCGGGCCCTTCACCGCCGTCATCACTGTTCCCGGCGTCGTGGACTGGCGCTTGCAGCTGGGCACCTCCGCGGCCACAACGATGCTGACCGCCATGGCCGTGCGCATGCCGGAGAGCCTGTGGCGGAACGAGCTGGTGCTCCGGGCCATGGGGGCATTCGCCGGTCCGCTGCTCGGCGCGGGCAGGATGAAAGTCTCGGGTGTGGTGCCCAACGGCCAGACGTTCCAGGCCCAGCCGCGGCGGCTGTGGCTCGTGACGGATTCCGAGGCCACCATCCGCGGTGAGGACGCCGGACGGCCCGGCCCACTGCCGGTCCAGGACCATCTGGCGGACTTCTGGCTTCCACAGCGTGGACTGTTCGGAGCGCAGGTGGGCGTCAGGTTCCCGTCCACCGCACAATCCGCCGGACCAGGTCCTGTCCAGGCACGGACAAGGAAGAACCAAGCGGCATAACGGCCAAGGATGGTCCCTACTGCCCAAGCTGGCGGCTTCCTAGAATGGCAGGTGTGATGCAGTCACCGGCTGCGCCCGGCCGCAGCGAAGTCCTGGCCGCGCTGTCGCTCGCCATCGACCTGGGGCTGGGGCAGCCGATGGAGCACATGCTGCGTGCGTCCCTGCTGGCGTTGCGGATCGCCGGCGCGGCGGGCGTTGACGACGCCGGCCAGGGCAGGATCTACTACGCCAACCAGCTGGCCTGGATCGGCTGCCACGCGGATTCGTTCGAACTCGCCGCGCTGTTCACTGACGATATCGCCTTCCGCGCCGACTATTACCGCCGCGACCAGCACGGCCTGCCCATGTACGCCGGCATGTTCAGCCACGCCGGCGCCGGCCTCCCGCCGCTGGCCCGCGTCGCCCGCTGGACGCGTTTCGCGGCCACCGGCAGCGGGGCGGTACGCACCATGATTGCCTCGCACTGCGTCTCCGCCGGGGTGCTGGCCAGCAGTGTAGGGCTCGACGACGGCGTGGCAGGACTGCTCACCCACACCTTTGAGCGGTGGGACGGCAAGGGCCTGCCGGAGGGAGTCGCGGGGCCGGACATCCCGCTGGAGATGCGGATCATGCACCTGGCGGATACGGCCGAGGTTTTCCTGCGGAGGGAAGGAGTGGCCGGCGCGGTGGCCATGGTGCAGGCACGCCGCGGGAGCCAGTTCGATCCGGCACTGGCCGGGCTGTTCATCGACCAGGCTGAGGCTCTCACCGGAGGACTCCTCGACGTCGACTGCTGGCAGGCCGCCCTGGACCTGGCCCCCACCGATGCTCCCCTGTCCGGCAGCCAGCTGGACACGGTGCTGCGCGCCATCGGCGACTTCGCGGACCTCAAGTCCCCCTACACGGCCGGACACTCCCGCGCGGTGACGGCGCTCGCGGCCGCGGCAGGCGAGGAACACGGGCTGCCGGCGGACGACGTCAGGGAGCTCCGCCGCGCGGGTTGGGTGCACGACCTGGGCCGTCTGGGGGTATCCAACCAGGTGTGGGACAAGAAGGAACCCCTCTCCGCGCTGGAGCTGGAACGTATCCGCATGCATCCGTACCTGGGCGAACGGATTCTCAGCCGCGTACCAGGGCTGAAGGGCGAGGCGGCCCTGACCGGCTCACACCACGAGCGGCTCGACGGGTCCGGTTATCCGCGAGGGATCGGCGGAAACGAGCTGGGGATAAAGCAGCGGATCCTGGCGGCAGCGGACTCCTACCATGCCTCCGTGGAGCCACGCCCGCACCGGCCAGCGCTCACTCCGGCCGATGCAGCGGCAAGGCTCCGGCAGGAAGTTTCGGCGGGAAGGCTCGCCGCCGGAGCAGTGGAGGCTGTGCTGGTGGCGGCCGGCCAGCAGCCCCGCCGTCCGCATGCCGCCGCAGGTGGGCTCACCCAGCGCGAAGTCGAAATCCTCGGCATGCTGTGCCGCGGCCTGACTCCGGCCCAGATCGCAGACACCCTCTTCCTCTCCCGGAAGACCGTCCGCAACCACGTGGAGCACATCTACACCAAGATCGGTGCCACCA
Organism: Pseudarthrobacter niigatensis; assembly: GCF_030812615.1. Lineage (NCBI taxonomy): Bacteria > Bacillati > Actinomycetota > Actinomycetes > Micrococcales > Micrococcaceae > Pseudarthrobacter > Pseudarthrobacter niigatensis. Next base: position 45,255 of record NZ_JAUSTB010000012.1, read on the forward strand.
ACCGGGTGGGTGCCACGTTGTTCGCGATCAGGAATGGGCTGACGGAGTAGCGGGCCGCGCCCAACTAGGGCAGGCCGCGGTGGCCCGGCGCCACGTCCCTTGAGGCTATTGGCTGACAAGCCGCCACAGTGACGTGACTTCGGCCGAGCGCGCCGCGAACAAGGGATCGTCGCGGTCCGAAGCTTTCGGATGCGTTGGCTTGGTGTCGAGCCGTTCCGCCACCTTCAGCCCGGCGGCTTCGACGGCGGCGAGCAGGTCCTCGCGCGAGCGGAGGCCGAGGTGCTCGGCGAGGTCGGAGAGGACAAGCCAGCCCTCACCGCCAGGCTCCAGGTGGCCGGGGAGTTCGGTCAGGAAGCGGAACAGCATCCTGCTCCCGGGGTCGTAGACGGCGTTGTCCAGGCTGGAATGGGGTGTGGCCGGGATCCAGGGCGGGTTGCATACGATCAGCGGTGCCCGTCCGGGCGGGAACATGTCGGTCAGGACAGCCTCGGCGCGGTCCTGGACTCCGAGGTTCCGGAAATTCTCAGTAGCGCAGGCAATGGCGCGTGCTTCGTTGTCCGTCGCCACCACGCGGCGGACGCCGCGGCGCGCGAGGACGGCGGCGAGCACTCCGGTGCCTGTCCCGACGTCGAACGCGAGCGTGTCAGCGGGCAGCGCGGCCGCCGCCACGAGGTCCACATACTCGCTGCGGGTGGGGAAGAACGTGCCGTAATGCGGGTGGATGCGGTCCTGGAGGGCATCGACGTAGACGCCGGTCCGCCGCCACTCGTGGGCGCCGATGGCCCCAACGAGCTCATGCAGGGACACCACGGAAGATTCTCCTATGTCTCCGTACGCTGCCGCGGCGGCTTCGCGGATGTCCGGTGCGCGGCGCAGGGGCACCACCGGGCCGGGATCGAGGGGAATCAGCAGCAGGCCCAGGATTCGTGCACGGTGTGAGGCGGCTTGCCGGTGCCGGTAGAACTTTTCTGCGGGGGTACCAGTTGCCTTCTTTCCGGCGCCGATTCGGCGGTCCATGGCGTTGAGGATCTGCCGGGCGTTGTGGAAGTCTCCGTGCCAGAGCATCGCGATCCCCTGTGATGCCATGCGGTACGCATCGTCGGCCGTGAGGGAATCGTCCACCACCTCCACCCGCCCCGGCGCCGACCTGCCGTTGGCCGACCGCCACCGCGCGGCCATCCCGGTGCCAGCGTCCATCCAGGTCACATGCCCGGCGGCCGCCGCTGTGTTCAAAGGGGTGGGGTCAAAGGGCGAAACTTCCGCCGGAGCTGGGGTGCCAGTAGGGATGAAGTTCCATTCCAAAATGTTGGGTGCGACCGGATTCGAGCCGATTGCAGCGGGGGGTCGACGACGTCGAAGAGGACGATGCCAGGAGTCCAGACCGTCCGCCGGCAACAAACGCGGGCTTGGTCGATGGGGGCTGAAGCCCAGAACCTTCTGTGTCAGGGTACAGGTAAACCTGCGGTTCCCCCCTGGCCAGAAGATAATCTGTGCATAGATAATCTGTGCAGCGATAATCTTTATATAGATCATCTTTGGAGGAGGCCACCATGTGGGAATACGAGCACAGCATCGAAACCAACGCCACGCCAGAAGCCATCTGGCGGCTCTGGTCCGACGTCGAGAACTGGGGCGCCTGGAACGGGGAGATCGAGAAGACCGAGATCAACGGACCTTTCGAGGCCGGAACCCAGATCCTGATGACGCCTCCGGGGGACGAACCGATCCCCCTGGTCATCGCCGAAGCAGTCGAAAACGAACGCTTCGTGGACGAGGCCCGCTTCGGCGACCTCCTCCTAAGGACCACCCACCGCATCGATACAGCCGGCCAGGACCTTAACCGAGTGGTGTACCGGATGGAGATCACCGGCGACGGCGCCGACGAGGCCGGCCCGCAGATCGGGCCCGGCATCACCGCCGATTGGCCGGAGACCATGGCCGCGCTGGTCAAGATGGCGGGCGGCTGATGCCGCTCAACCCCGGCGAGAGCCCCGGATTCCTGCTCTGGCACGCCACCCTGCGCTGGCAGCGGGACATCGCCGCAGCGCTCGCCCCACTCGATCTCACCCACGTCCAATTCGTGCTGCTCGCCTGCGCCTGGTGGCTCAACAACCAGGGCGAGCACCCCAACCAGCTGGCCCTGGCACGGCAGGCCGGCACCGACGTCAAGATGGCCTCCCAGGTCCTTCGCGCCCTGGAAGCCAAGGGACTCATCGAACGGGAAGTCGACCCCACCGACACCCGGGCCAAACGGCTGCGGGTGACCAGCAGCGGAGCCGAGCTGGCTCCCCGGGCCATCGCCGCCGTCGAACTAGCCGACGCCACGTTCTTCGAGCCCGTGCCCGTGGACGACGCCATATCTCTGCTCCGCCGCCTGGCCCGGCCCGCGGGGTGAGAGACGCGTGACGCCCAGCTGGCGCTGGGTGTCACACGGCCCATTGTTGGGGACTTATGCCGGATCCTCCAGCTCCCAGTCCTTAACGTCCGCCAAAGGAGCGAACACGGCGGGGTCGAGCTCCCCGAACTCCAGGTTGTTGCGGACAAGGTGCGGCCAGTTCCGGTTGGCCAAAGCTCCCTTGCCCAGCGCCACAACATCCGCCGAGCCGTCCACCAGCATGGACACTGCGGTATCCGGATCATCGAGCTTGCCGTTGGCGATCACAGGAAGGCCCGAGTACCTCTTTGCCAGCGCAGCGAGAGTCTCCTCGGCATCCGCGAACGCGGGCTCGGTGGCGCGGTATTCGGTGGTGTGGACAAAATCAATCCCCGTCCCGCCCAGGGTGGCGAAAATGACCTCGGCTTCCTCCACTCCCCCGCTCCACTTGTGCTCGGTGTCGCTGACCTTGGACTGGGAAATGCGGATGCCAACGGTCATGTCCGGGCCGACAGCCTCGCGGACGTCCCGGCAGATTTCAGCGGCGAAACGCACCCTGTTCTCCGGGGATCCGCCGTAATGGTCATCGCGCTGGTTCAGGTAGTCCGTGAGGAACTGGTCCAGCAGGTACCCGTTGGCACCATGGATCTCCACGCCGTCGAACCCCGCCTGCTGCGCATGCAGCGCGGCCGTGACGAACCCGTCCCGCACGTCCTTCATCTGGGACAGGGTGATCGCGGAGGGAACCGGGTATGGACCTTCGCCGCGGTAGAACCCCAGCTGCTCCCCCTTGGGTGCCACCGCCGATGGCCCCACGGAGGAGGACACAAACCTGTTCCCTTGGCTCTGGGAACCCGCGTGCATCAGCTGGGCGAAGATCTTCGCACCCTCCGCATGAACGCCGTCGACCACCGTGGCCCACGACCGGGCCTGCTCCTCCGTCGCAATGCCGGGCTGGTGATGGTAGCCCTGGCTGTGGGCGGTGTCCGGGTAGATGCCTTCCGTGACCAGCAGGCCGAAGCCTCCACGTGCAAAGGTCCGGTAGTAGGCCGCCATTCTCTCCGTGGCATGCCCGTCCTCGGTGGCGCTGATCCGTGTCATGGGAGCCAGGGCCACCCGGTTGTCCAGCTGGGTGGCGCCGATCCGGATGGGTGACCAGAGCGGGGAGTAATCAGTCATGCAAAATCTCCTTGATAGTGTTCGGGGTCCGGCGGAAGACCGGCTGCCCGCGCAGGCAGGCCCGCGTTGGCCGGATCAGCGGCGTACGCCAGCCGGCGCCTCATCAGGCGGCCGAGGACGGCCGGGTCCTGGAAGCAGCCGAGCACCGCGGACCACAGTTCGTCGAGGGTCTGGCACTGCGCGGAGGCTCCGGCGGCCCCGGTCATCAGCCACCCGTCTTTGAGGGCGTTCACTTTCGGAGCACCGGGGAGGCCGGCGCAGACGGCGTTGACCGTGGCTGCCACGATCAGGTGTTGCCGCATGGTCCGCACCGGGCCCAGGGCGGGGTCCGCCACGGTGGTCCTTCCGCAGGCACCGCACATGTCGCTCCCCTTTCCTTAAGGCATCACATCGCCGGAGTTGGGCCCCAGCATCTGTCCCACAAAGAGGTTTCCACCCGGATCGCTGGCCAGCAGGAGAGCCGCGGGAGCCACTTCCGCGGGCGTCCCGAAACGCCCCAGCGGAAGCTCGGCACGCTTCGCGGCCTTCCAGCTTTCCGAGATGCCCTCCACGAGCGGCGTCTCGATGGGCCCCGGGGCGATGCAGTTGACCAGCACATTGTCCGGCGCCGTTTCCAGGGCAAGCGCCTTGGAAAGGCCGACGACGCCGGCCTTGGCGGCACTGTAATGGGCCAGCCCCACGCCGCCCTTGATGGCCAACTGGGAGGCGATGTTGATGATGCGGCCCCACTTGCGTTGCCGCATCTCCCCCACCACCTCCCGGCAGCACAGGAACACACCGGTCAGGTCCACCGTGAGGGTCTCGTTCCACATGGCCAGGGACATGTCCTCCAGCGGAGACTCCGTCAGCAGGCCCGCGCTGTTGACCAGGACGTCGATGCCGCCCAGCGCCTCCCGGGCCTCGGCGAAGGCCGCGCGCACGCTGGTTTCGTCGGCCACGTCCACGCGGATGGCGCCGTCCCCTCCGGCCCGGTCCAGCACGGCAACACGGTCGCCGTTGGCCAGGAAGGCCTCAGCGATGGCTTTGCCGATTCCGCTGGAACCGCCGGTGACCACTATCCCGCGTCCGTTCGCGGCTTGGGCGTTCCCGGAAACATGGGTCGATGTGTTCATGGTGTCCTTTCCTTGCCAGGTGTGCTGTCAGGCGCGCATCTTCACGGTGAGGCCGCCGTCAACCACCAGCGCCTGCCCCGTGATGTAGCGGGAATCGTCGGAGGTGAGGAAGCCGATGACGCTGGCCACCTCCTCCGGTGTGCCCACCCGGCCCCAGGGGATGTCGTTCCCGGCCCGCTTCAGGCCCTCCGGCCCCAACGAGTTCACCGGGTCGAGGGACTGCGGGGTTTCGATGAGGCCGGGGATGACGGCGTTGGCGCGGATCTGCCGCGGCCCGAGCTCAACGGCCACGCTGCGGACCAGGCCCAGCACGCCTGCCTTGGCGGCGGCATAGTGGGCGTGTTCCTCCCAGCCGTACACCCCGCCGGCGATGGACGAGACCGCAACCAGGGCGCCGCCGTCGGTCATTCTCTCCGCGCCGGCACGCAGCGTGCGCAGCACGCCGGTGAGGTCCACGTTGAGCATGTCGTGCCAGCGCTCGTCCGTCATCTCCCCCAGCGGGGAGTTCCGGAGGATGCCGGCGTTGGCGATGGCGTAGTCCAGCCGGCCGTACTCGTCCACGGCCCGCTGGGCCAGGGCATCCACGGAGGCGGTGGTGCGGACATCCACTTCGTGGATCACCGCCTCGCCGTTGGCCTCCTTGACCAGCCGGAGGGTCTCCTCCGGATCGTGGGGGTCGCCCGGGAAGGTGCCAATGACGGACACCACCCCCTGGCGGGCGTAGTGCACGGCGAGGGCACGGCCGATGCCGCTGGCGGCACCGGTGATGATGGCGGCTTTGCTAGGCGACGTCATGGGGGTGGTCCTCCATCAGGGCTTCGGCAGGGGGCTTGGCGGCGATCATCAGGAGTCCGGAGACCAGGGTGCCCAGGGCACCCACCCAAAGGGCTGCGGTACCGGTGCCGGCGCCGGCAGCAATGGCCGTGAAGATGGCGCCGCCGAGGATGGTTCCGGGCTGGCTCATGGCGCCGATGAAGGCGGTTCCGGTGGCCCGGCAGCTGACCGGGTAGCACTCGGCCATGAAGTACTGGATGGCGGCGTACGGCCCCACCAGGAAGAACAGTCCGGCGCCGTAGGTCAGGATGATCATGAACGGGCTGGTGGCGATGGGGCTGAGCATGATGGAGAAGGAAATACCGGAGAGGATCCAGCCGCCGATGATGGTCCGCTTCCGGCCGATCTTGTCACCGAGCCAGCCGTGGAAGACGTAGCCGAAGTATGCCAGCAGGTTGATGACGATCAGCATCCAGAAGGCGTCCGAGAGTTCCACGCCCTTCGCGTTCTTGAGCACGGAGCTGCCCAGGACGCTGAAGATGGTGATGCCGAAGAAGTTCACAATCCAGGCGAGCGAGAACACAAAGGTGTTCCGGCGCAGGTGCGGCTCCCAGATGCGCTTGAGCGGGGCTGCCGAGGAATGCTCGACGCCGTACGCGTGGGCCAGGGAGTGCGCGTCCGCCGTCTTGCCGCTCTTTTCGAGCTCGGTCAGCTTGTGGTGCAGTTCGAACTGGGGCGTTTCCTTGAGCTTGCGGGCGATGACCCAGACGATGACGGCGGCCGGGATGGTGGCCATCAGGTAGAGGGCACGCCAGCCCAGGGAGGGCAGGAAGGCGAGGGCCAGGGCGCTTGCCAGCAGGAAGCCGAGCGGCCAGCCGCCTTGGATGAAGGAGTAGTGGAAGCCCGGGCGCTTGCGCTTGTCCGCTACTTCGGTGACCTGGTAGACCTCGTTCATGTAGGTGGCGTTCACGGCCTGCTCGGAGAATCCGAGGCCGCCGAAGGAACGGATCACCACCAGCATGGCGTTGCTGAGGAACGGGATCCCCGTGGGAATCAGTGCCGTGAGGCCGGAGACGACGGCGGTCCCGCCGATGGTGGTCATCATGCCTTTGCGGCGGCCCAGGCGGTCAATGACGGGCCCGATGCCGAAGCAGACGATGGCGGTGCCCACGGCGATCCAGGTGTTGATGGCGTATGCCTCGGGCGCAGACCAGCCGAATTCCTGCTGCATGGCCGGCAGCAGGGTGCCGAACAGGCCGTAGTCGAAGACGGCTACGGTCCAGGCCAGCAGGGCAAGGACGGTGGCGGTGGTGGTGTGGCGCTTGGAAAAGACCGGGAAGCGGCGCTTCTCGTCCGGGCGGGGCTGCGACAGGTCGACAGCCGGTTCTTGGATGGTCATGACTTGTTGTCCTTACGGGGGCTGCGGGAAAGGAAGGAATCGGCGATCTGGTCGAAGGTGCACCAGCTGACGCCCTCGTGGGAGTTGATGTGTTCGATCAGCCGCTCGAGCATGAGGAGCACCTGGGGGCGGCCGGAGACGTCCGGGTGGATGGTCATGGTGAAGACGGCCTGGTCCATTTCGCGGTAGACCCAGTCGAACTGGTCCCGCCACATCTCTTCGATGTCGCGGGGGTTGACGAACCCGTGCGAGTTCGGGGATGCCTTGATGAACATCATGGGAGGCAGGTCATCGAGGTACCAGTTGGCCGGGATTTCCACCAGGTCCGTTTCCTGGCCGCGCACCAGGGGCTCCATCCAGGTCTGGGCGTCCTTGGTGTAGTCGATCTTCTTCCACGAGTCCCCCACCCGGACGTAGTACGGCTCGAAGTCCCGGTGCATCAGGGAGTGGTCGTATTTGATGCCGCGCTCCAGGAGGATCTCGTTGGTGACGGGAGAGAACTCCCACCACGGCGCGACGTAGCCGGTAGGCCGGCGGCCGGACACCTTTTCGATCAGTTCGATTGCGCGGTCCAGGATGGCGGTCTCCTGCTCCCGCGTCATGGCGATCGGGTTCTCGTGCGAATATCCGTGCACGCCGATCTCGTGCCCGGCGTCCACGATCATCTGGGTCAGTTCCGGGAAGGTCTCGATCGAGTGGCCCGGCACGAACCAGGTGGCCGGGAGGTTGTATTTCTGGAACAACCGGATCAGCCGGAGTCCGCCGACTTCACCGCTGAACAGGCCGCGGCTGATGTCGCACGGGGAGTCCTCTCCTCCGTAGGAGCCGAGCATGCCTGCCACTGCGTCTACGTCCACGCCGAAGGCGACTTGAATGTCCTTAGCCATGAGATTTTCCTTTCAATTCGTTCAAAACCGGGTGTTCTGGGTGTCAGGCGGAAGGTTCAGGAGGCCTCCCTCGTTGGGCAAAAATTTCGGTGATCCGGTCCCGGTCGGGATTGATCCTGAGCAGGAGGCTGAGCAGGATCAGCGACTGTGACGGCCGGAGGTGGCCGGAGCTGATGGCACCGGCAACCCGCAGGTCCTCGCCACCGCCGCCGGCCCCGTAAATGGGCACCACCGGTCCCGCGTCCACGCGGGTGCTGGTGACCACCACGGCGCCGGACGCGACGGCGGCGGCCACCTCTGCGCAGAGGCTGGCATTTGCGTTGCCGCTTCCGGTTCCCTGGAGGATGATGCCTTCCGCTCCTGCTTCAAGGGCGGCGTGCATCAGGATGGAGTCGGAGCCTGGGTAGGCGGCAACCAGGTCCACCCGCGGGGAGCCGCCGCCCGGCCGGGGCAGGGGCAGGGCCTCAAGCCTGCCGCTGCCGTCCATGGCAACTTCTCCCTGGGCTGATACTTGGCCAAGTACCCCAAAATCGGGGTTCGCAAAGGCATCCAGCCGAAGAGTCTGGCTTTTCCGCACGCCGGCGGCCGGGAAAATGGTGCCCGCAAACTGGACCATGACGCCCTTTCCCCGCCCGTCCATCGAACCGGCGACGGCGATGGCCCGCGCAAGGTTGTCCGGCCCGTCGGGAGCGTCGGAGTCGGCGGCCCGCTGCGAGCCTGTGAAGACCACCGGCCGCTCGTCGCTGTGTGTCAGGTCAGCGAGGTAGGCGGTCTCCTCCATGGTGTCCGTGCCGTGGGTGACCACCACGCCCAGGACGGTGGGGTCCTTAAGAACCTCCTGGATGGCGGCGCAGATCTTCAGCATGTCGTCGAATGTCAGGAGGTAGGACCCCTTTTGGAACACGTCCAGCACCCGGACGGGGTGGGAGACCCGCGAGCCGAGGGCTTTGAACACCTGCTCGCCGGTATCGGAGGCGACGGCGCCTCCGGCCTGGGAGGAACGCGACGAGATGGTGCCTCCAGTGGCCAGCAGCACGACGTGGGAGTCGGTAACAGTCATTTCAGCTCCGGTGGTTTGCTGCGCGGCCCGCAACCCAATCGATTGGGTGACGCTCCGCGGAAAGGGGAAACGCGCTGAAAACGGGGCGGCACCCAGGGGTGGGGGCGCCGGGGGAAGTTGTAGGGGGTGGTCTACCCAAACGTTTGGGTAGCGCTGATGAACGACTATAGGATGTGAAGCGGGTCACGTCAAGGGTTGCCTTGGCGGCCTTCCGGGCAGCCCGGGCAGACCTGGGCTACAGTGGCCACGGGGGCAGGAGAGGGACATGAAAGAAAAGGCCGACGGCGGCGGAACGGTCACGCTGAAGGATTTGGCCAGGGAGTTGGGCGTCCATCCGTCCACGGTCTCCAGGGTCCTGCATTCCGGTTCCGACGTGGCGAAAGGAGCGGCCTCGGCCGCCACCGCCGAGCGTGTCCGGGAACTGGCCCGCAAGCGCGGCTACTCCCCTGACCCGCAGGCCGCCAGCCTCCGCACGCGGCGCACCAAACTGTTGGGCGTCATCGTCCCCCGGCTTTCGGACCTGGTCCTGGCCATCATGTACGAGGGCATCGACGAGGCCTCAGCCGAGGTGGGGTACTCCGCGTTCGTGATGAACTCCCGCGACGACCCCGACGAACAACGGCGCAAGATCGACCTCATGCTGGCGCGCCGGGTGGACGGCCTCATTATTGGTGACGCCCACCTTGACGGCGGCCTCCTGCAGGAACTGACGGAGCGGAAGGTCCCGTTCGTGCTGATGAACCGCCGGGTGACGGGCTACCCGTCTGCCACCTGCGATGACGTCGTGGGCGGCGAACTCGTGGCCGGCCACCTGTGGGAAATGGGCCACCGGCAGGTGGCGGTCATTGCCGGCGAGCCCTACGCAAGCACCGCCGTCGACCGCACCGCAGGCTTCCTGGACCGCTGGCGGTCACTGGGCGGCACCATCTCCGACGACGACGTGGTGTGGTCCAGATTCGATACCGCCGGGGGACGGGAGGCCGGGGAGAAAATCCTCGCCGGCGGCAGGCCGCGCCCCACCGCAATCTTCGCGGTCAACGATTTCGCCGCCATTGGAGCGATGGGGGCCCTGCGCGCCCGCGGCCTTACCGTGGGACAGGACGTGGCGGTGGTGGGGTACAACGACACCTCCCTGGCCGCCGAACTTCCCATTCCGCTGACCTCGGTCCACTCCCCCATGGCGGACATTGGACGGACGGCGGTGCAGCTGATCCAGGCCGTGCTCAGGGGCGAGAAACCCGAACCCGTACAGCTGGAACCCACCCTGTTCGTCCGCGAAAGCAGCGCCGCCAGGGCGGCCGCCGAGATGGCCGCCACCTAGGTTCCGGCGGCGACGATCCGCAGCGCCAGCAGGCAGGTGGCCCGCACTTCGCCGTCATCCAGGTCAACCCGGAGAAGCTCCTCGATCTTGCGCAACCTGTACGTCAGCGTGTTGCGGTGGATGAAGAGCTCGCTGCAGGTTTCACGGGTATTCCCGCTGTACCGCAGGTACGCCTCAAGTGTCTCGCGCAAGGCCGTGCCGCCGTCGGACATCAACGGGGCCAGGAGGCGCCGGGACATCGCCACCAGCCCGGCCCCGGGCAGGCCCTCCACCACACCGGCCAGGTCAGCGACCGGCGCCCGATGAAGCCCCGGCTCACCCATCCTGCGGCGGGCCAGCTGCAGCACCAGCGGCAGTTCGTCCAGGTTCCCGCACCCGGAGACGACGGCGGACAATTCCGGCGCGTCCTGGAAGGACTTTTGGACGGCTTCCATGAGCTCCATCCCCGCTTCCCCGCGCTGCACCAGGACCGTGGTGAGGCCGGCTTCCTCCATGAACCGCACCGTCCCGAATTCGGCCTGCAGACCCACCCGGACCCGCCAGGCGATGGTCCGCAGCTTGGCCGGCGCAACTTCCCCTGCGCCGCCGATCAGCACGGAGCCCCACTCCGCGTCCGGCTCGAACCCGGCCTCCGCGGCGTAGCGCCGCAGGGCCGGCGCCGGTGTCCCCCTGGCCTCGTAGAGCGCCTCGATGAACCGTGCGGCTTTCCGTGAATGCAGGGGCGACCGGGACCCGAGGGTGTAGCTCAGCTGCATGGCGATCACCGCAGCCACCGGTCCCAACAGCGGCTGCAGCACCAGGCTGCTCTTGATTCCTTCGATGGCCAGCCTGAACCGGAGAATTCCGCCGCTGGGCAGGCTCAGGGTGGTCCGTGCCGTTCCGCCCCCGGCCGTTCCCGCCGACATGAGTTCAAACCCATTGTGGTCAAGGACCGCCACGCGCGCCCGGATGGTTGTGGCCACCCGTTCCAGGACCTGCGCCAGCGAATGGCCGCCCGCCGCCAGCCTGGTGCACTCGTCCGCCAGGTCCCACCCGGCGCGCAGTTCGGCATAGCGTTCGGCGGCGATGAGCTGGTCCACGTGCCGCATCACCTGGACAAACGGCACCTCGGGCGGAAGCTCAAGCAGTGGAAGGCCATGGGCTTCGCAGGCTTTCACCAGTCCCGGCGGCAGTTCACGGTGTGCGGCGCCGAGGCCGAAAACCAGGCCCGAAACGGGAACGGACATCAGGCGCTCCACGTACGCATCCCAGATGCGGTAGTCCTTGACATTCAGGCCCATCCCGTTAGTGAGCAGCAGCGCGTTGACGCTGAGGAACGGCGTGGGGTCCATGTGCTCCGTGGGGGCACACCATGCAATGGGCCGGGCCAGGCGTCCAGGGCCGCCCGGCACGGCAAGTCGGATGTTCAGCGCAGCATCCGCCACGAGATCGGCAACACGCACGGCAAGCCTCCTTGTTAGTGCAAAAAGCATAATCCGGGTGGCCACATTCGGCGATCCGCCCAATTCCTGCAGGCTCGCCGCCTCTGTACCGTTGCCTGCATGCAAAAAAACGTGACGGAAACCACGCCTGCTCAGGCGCTGCTGAATTCGGACATGGGCGAAGGCTTCGGCCTGCACGAGTTCGGCAACGACGCCGCACTCATGGAAATCATCGACGTCGCCAACGTCGCCTGCGGCTACCACGCCGGGGACCCGGACGTCATGAACCGGACGGTGGCCCTTGCCGCCGAACACGGCGTGGCCGTGGGCGCCCATCCCGGGCTCCCCGATCCCATGGGGTTCGGCCGCCGCCGCATGGTGCTCACCCCGGAGGAGGTCGAGTCGATCATCCTGTACCAGACCGGGGCACTGACCGCCTTCCTGGCCAAGAACGGGCTGTCCCTGAACCACATCAAACCCCACGGCGCGCTCTACGGCATGCTCGCCGGAGACGAAGACCTTATGCAGGCGGCGGCCGGAACAGCCAAACAGTTCGGCGTTCCGTTCTACGGCCTGGCGGGGACCGCCCATGAATCTGTGTGCCGCGCCATGGGCGTGGACTTCGTTGCGGAACTCTATGTGGACCTCAATTACGGCCCCGGCGGCGAGCTCCTCATCCAGCGACGGCCCGCGCCCACCGACCCGGACGCCGCCGCGGAACGCGTCAGCCGGGCGGTGGCAGGCGAGCCCGTGACCGCCGTCGACGGCACTCCCCTGAACATCGCCTTCCAGAGCATCTGCGTCCACTCGGATGCACCCAACGCCGTCGCCGTGGCCTCCGCCGTGCGCAAGGCACTCGACTCATCCCGATCCGCCCACTCCTGAAAGCGAGCAGCACATGGCCACCATCGTTTCACCCCTTCCCGGAGTCTTCTACCGCAAGCCCGGCCCGGGCAAACCCCCCTTCGCCAACGAAGGCGACACCATCGAAGTCGGCCAGACCATCGGCATCGTGGAAATCATGAAGCAGTTCACCGAGATCCAGTCCGACGTCGCCGGAACCCTGGAATCCTTTGAAGTCAACGAAGGCGACATGGTCAACCCGGGCGACTCGATCGTCGTCATCCGGGAAGGATAAAGGCAGCCCATGAAACTGTTCATCGCAAACCGCGGCGAGATCGCCGTGCGGATCGCCAGGACTGCCCGCGAGATGGGCATCGAAACCGTCCTGGGGGTCAGCGAGCCCGACGCGGAATCACTGGCAGCCCGGACAGCCGACCACTACGTGGTGGTGGGCCCGGCCCAGGCAACCGCCAGCTACCTGAACCAGGACGCCCTGGTCACTGCAGCCCTCGAGCAGGGGTGCGACGCCGTCCACCCGGGCTACGGTTTCCTCTCGGAGAACGCCGACTTCGCCAGGAAGGTGGCAGAGGCCGGCCTCACCTGGGTGGGCCCCACCGCGGACACCATCTCCATGATGGGCAACAAATCCCTGGCCCGGGAAGCGGCAGCCAACGCCGGCGTCCCCGTGCTCAAGGGGTCTGACGGCCCCCTGGATCCGGAGGCGGACGCCGTCGGGATTGCGCGTGCGATTGGGTACCCGCTGGTGGTGAAGGCCTCCGCCGGTGGTGGCGGCAGGGGCATCCGGTTCGTGCACGACGAAGGCGAACTGCTGGAAACCATCGAGATGGCCCGGGGCGAGGCCGCCGCCATCTTCGGCGACCCCACCGTCTACCTGGAACGGTTCGTGGAGCATGCCCGCCATGTGGAGGTGCAGGTCCTGGGCGACGGGACCAACTTCATCCACCTCGGTGACCGCGACTGTTCCATGCAGCGCCGTTCCCAGAAGGTACTGGAGGAAGCTCCTGCACCCAACCTCCCGGACGCCGTCCGGGCCACCATCCGGGAGTCCTCCGTGGCCCTTGCCCGCCAGTGCGGGTACCACGGAGCGGGGACGGTGGAGTTCCTGTACGACCCCGGGAACCACGAGGCCGCCTTCATTGAGATGAACACCCGCATCCAGGTGGAGCACCCCATCACCGAGCAAATCACCGGCGTGGACCTGGTCCGCGAGCAGCTCCTGATTGCCTCCACCAGATCCATGTCCATCTCCCAGGACGACGTGCACTTCAGCGGCCACGCCATCGAATGCCGCATCAACGCGGAAGACCCCAGCCACCACTTCTTCCCCAGCCCCGGAACCATCCGGTCCCTGGACTGGCCATCGGGGGAGGGCATCCGCGTGGACACCGGGGTGGAAGCAGGTTCGGTGGTGAGCCCCTACTACGACTCCCTCCTGGCAAAGCTGGCCGTCCACGCCGCGGACCGGGACGCCGCCATCGCAGCCACCTTGGCGGCGCTGGAGGCAACACACATTGAAGGGGTCAAGACCACCGTCCCCGTCCACCTGGCGCTGCTGGCGCGGCCCGAATTCGCCGAAGTCAGCCACCACTCCAAGTTCATTGAAACCGCAGCCGACCTCATGGGGGCAAAATGACCACCGAAACCGCCATCCTCCCGGGTGCGCGCTACACCTGGGGCGGGGACGAATTCCTGTTCGTGGAAGTCTCCGAAGCGATGAGCCTGCCCGCGAACTTCAAGGTCATGTCCATCGCCGGCAGGCTATCCGACGCCGGGCTCCCGGGAATCGTTGACATCTGCCCGGCCAACGCATCCCTGCTGGTGCGGTTCGACCCCGACGTTCTGCCTCCAGAGCAGCTGGAAACTGCTGTGCGTGACATCGAGCGGGACCTGACGTCCCACCAGGAACGGGCACTGGAGACCCGGATCGTCGAGGTTCCGGTCTGGTACGAGGACCCCTTCACCGCGGAAGTGGCCCAGCGGTTCCGTGAAGGGTTCCACCAGGAGCCTGAAGGCAGCGACATTGATTACGCGGCCAAGGTCAACCACCTCAAGGATGCCGCGGAGTTCATCCAGCGGCACCACGAACAGCCGTGGCTGGTGTCCATGGTGGGCTTCGTGGCCGGGCTGCCGTTCCTGTTCCAGCTGGTGGACCGCGAGAAGCAGCTGGAGGTGCCCAAGTACCTGAGCCCGCGGACCGACACCCCCAAGCTGACCGTGGGGCACGGCGGATGCTTCGGCTGCATCTACTCCGTCCGGGGCGCCGGCGGGTACCAGATGTTCGGCGTCGCCGCGGCCCCCATCTTCGACCCCGGCCAGGCCTTGGCGGACTTCAAGGACTTCATGGTGTTCTTCCGCCCCGGGGACATCGTGAAGTTCAAACCGGTCACGGAGGCGGAATACAACACCATCCAGGCGGAGATCTCCGCCGGCACCTTCCGCTACCGCCAGGCACCGGTGACGTTCGACCTGTCCAGGGCGCTGGCCGACCCGGAAGGCTACAACCGTGAACTCATGGAGGCCCTCAATGGCATTTGAAATCGGAAACCCGGGCCTGGCCACCACGGTCCAGGACCAGGGGCGAACGGGCCACTACAACGTGGGCATACCGCAAAGCGGTTCCATGGACCAGTACTCCGCCGAACTGGGAAACGCCCTGGTGGGAAACTCGGCACGGGAAGCGGTCCTGGAGTGCACCTACCTGGGCCCGGTGCTGACCACCGACAACGACGCCGTCATCGCCGTCACCGGCGCTCCTGTGGAGGTGAAGGTCAACGGGGAGCCGCGGCCACAGTGGAGCCGCCTGCTGCTGAAGGCCGGGGACCAGCTTTCCTTCGGCGTCATCCAGGGCGGCACCCGCTACTACATCGCCGTCCAGGGCGGCATCGACGTCCCGGAGGTGCTGGGCAGCCGGTCCACGTACAGCCTGGGCGGGATCGGCGGGTTCAAGGGCCGCAAGCTCGAGGCGGGAGACGTTGTCCCCGTGGGCGCTCCCCTCAACGGCGGAAGCCTCCCCCAGGCCGAAAGCGTCCCGGATGAATACCGGCCTGCTTTCGCCAAGGAGCAGGAAGTCCGGATCGTGCTGGGGTTGTACGACCACCGCCTCACCGACGAAGGCCTGGGCAATCTCCTCCACGAGGAGTGGAAGGTGACTCCCGTGGCCGACCGAATGGGTCTTCGCTACTCCGGACCCGGCGTGGAATGGAAGGAGCGCGAACAGCCGTTCGGCGCCGGCTCGGACCCTTCCAACATCGTGGACGCGGGGTATGCCGTGGGATCCATCCAGATTCCCGGCGGCACCCAGCCGATCATCCTGCACCGCGATGCCGTCTCCGGCGGCGGCTACGCAATGGTGGGCACCGTGATCAGCGCCGACATGGACCTGGTTGCACGGGCTGCGCCCGGAACCGCGACCCGGTTTGCCGCCGTCAGCCTGGATGATGCCCTTGCTGCCCGCCGGGACCTTGCCGAACACCGGAACAAGGCCTGGGCGGCCCTGGGCGCCAACCGCTGACGGGCAGCGGCGGGCCCTGCCCAGGGCCCGCCGCTCCCGGCTACGTGGAACTGGTCAGTCCCTCCCGAACTGAGCGCCCCTAGCGTCGGGCAGCTAAGGGGCAGGAGGCGGCGGATCCGCAGGCTGGTCAGCGCGCCAGGGCGTCCGCCACTCCGCAGCGTCCCAGCCGTCCATGATGTAGATGCGCTCATGCGCGACCCGTTCGTCCCGGAACTCCAGAAGGTTGACGGTGTACATCCAGGGAGCACCGTCGTAGCTGATCAGGTTTTCGACAACCACCAAGTCATCGCGCCGGGTGATCCGTCGGGTGTGGAACTTGAGTCTGGCCGGATACTGACGCCGCCATTCGCGGAAATTCTGCACCCCCTCGAACCGTTCGCCGGACTGCGGAAATTCAAGCACCGCGTCGTCGTGATAGATCTCGTGGGCCACATCCTCATCGATGCCGGAGTGGTCCCAATGACGCCGCAGCGCGTCCAGAAGGTCTGCATCGTCGAGCATCTGTACCTCCCGGGCCGGAATCAGATGCTATCTCCGGGCGCCTGGCATGGCAATGGACCATTGATCCCGGCGCCGGGCTCCGCCGTCGGACGCCAGACGTTCCAGGAGTGGCTCGACGCCATCGACGCCGTGTAGAAGCCGGCGCTCCCCGCCCTGGTAGGGGGTTTCCGGGCATCCACCGCCGCCTACCTAAAGCTCTCCCCTTTTGGCTCCCCTTCCTGCCACCGCGGCCATCCGGGGCGTGGCCTGCGGACGTATGGTGATCCCGCCGGCAGGTGATGCAACGGCCCCGGCGTTACTGACATAACCCAAGGGGACTGTTATGCGCCTGCTCCGCCTCCTCATCGCCCTCCTCCTCGCGGCGTCCGTTGCGCTCGCGCTCCCGCTCCCCGCCCAGGCTGCCGACGTCGGAATCCCTGGCCCTTCTTTTGCGGCCGACGGCGTAAGAACGCCAACCGCTGACAAGGCCCAGAGCAAGCTCTGGTTCCAGGACGGGAGCTGGTGGGGGTTGCTGTGGAGCGAATCCGCCCATGCGACAACGATCCACCGGCTTGATGCCGCAACGCAGACGTGGCAAGGGACCGAGACAGTCGTCGACCCGCGTCAGACGGCGCGGGGAGACGCCCTGTGGGACGCAGTAGACGGCAAGCTCTATGTCGTGTCGAGCACGACGGTGCGCTCGGAGTGGAACTCGCCACCGTCCCAGCTGGCGGTGACGTCCGGGTCCGCGGAGCTGCACAGGTTCAGCTATGACGCGTTGGCCAAGACCTATTCGCAGGATGCTGGATTCCCCGTCACCCTGCACAGCGGGAGCACGGAATCGATCACGGTGGCCAAGGACTCCCTCGGCAAGCTGTGGGTCACCTACACCACTGTGTCCTCCGACAACAGCAACCGCGTCTACGTCAACCACTCAACCACCAGCGACACGGCGTGGGGCACCCCGTTCGTCCTGCCCACCACCAACGCCCAGGTGCACTACGACGACATCTCCGCCGTCACGTCTTTCCAGGGCGACAAGATCGGCATCATGTGGAGCAACCAGCGGCCGGGACAAAAGAAGTTCTACTTTGCCGTCCATCAGGACGGGCAGCCAGAGGACTCGTGGCAAACAGAGGTGGCTTACGGCGGGGGAAAGAACTGCACCGGTGGCTGCGCCAACGATCATCTGAACCTCAGGCAACTGACCAGCGACGGCAACGGGCGTCTCTTCGCCGCGATCAAAACCGCCAACCGGAAGGTGGGCCAAACGTTGGTGGCGCTGCTGGTGCGCGATGGTAAGGGCGACTGGACCAGCGCGGAGTTCGGCGAGGTGCAGGACCTCCACACCAGGCCGATGGTCATGATCGACGAGGAGCACCGCGAAATCTGGATGTTCGCGGTGGCGCCCGAAGAGGGCGGGACCATCTATTACAAGAAGTCGCCGATCGACAACGTTTCCTTCGCGCCCGGGGCAGGCACCCCCATTATCAGCAGCGGCACCGACACGGACATCAACGATCCGACGTCAACGAAGCAGAACGTCAACAGCCAGACGGGCCTGGTGGTGCTGGCGTCCTCGAGGCAAAGCGCCAGATACTGGCACGCCTACGTAGATCTTGCGCAGTAGCCCGCCACCGCCTGGCCGCTTGGAACGACGGCGACAGCCGCCGTCGCCCTGCCCGTGCGATACGCCACTCCCCAGCCCCATCCGGAATAGCGAAGGGCCGCCACGCAGTTGTCCCAACCATGAAGGCAATCACTTACAGCGAATACGGAAACCCGGACGTCCTCGAATACGGCGACCAGCCGATGCCGAAGGTCGGGCCCGGAATGGTCCTGGTCAAGGTCAAGGCGGCAGCAGTTAATCCGGTGGACTGGAAGATCATGGCCGGCGGACTGGACGCGGTCATGGACCTGCAGTTCCCCGCCATCCCCGGCTGGGACGTGGCAGGCGTTGTGGAGTCCGTAGGTATCGATGCGAGGCAGTTCCAGCCCGGCGATGAGGTTATCGCCTACGGCCGCAAGGACTACGTCCACGGCGGCAGCTTCGCCGAGTACATCGCGCTGCCGGAGCGGGTCCTGGCCAGGAAGCCCGCCACGCTCGGATGGAACGAATCCGCCGGCCTGCCGCTGGCCGGGCTCACCGCCTACCAGGTGCTCAACCGGCTGGGCCTGACGGCCGGGGAAACTGTCCTGATCCACGGCGGCTCCGGCGGAGTGGGCTCCCTCGGCATCCAGATCGCAGTGGCCATGGGCGCCAGCGTCATTGCCACGGCCTCGGAGAAGAACCACGAATTCCTCCGCTCCCTCGGCGCCGAGCCGGTTGCCTACGGCGACGGTCTCGCGGACCGCGTGCGCGCGCTGCGTCCCGACGGTGTGGAGGTCGTCGCAGACTTCGTCGGCGGCAACCTTGAGGCCACGCTGGCGGTGCTGGCCGACGGCGGCCGGCACGCCTCCATCGCCGACAGCGACGTGGAAGAGCACGGTGGGGAGTGGATGTGGGTCACCCCCGTAGGTTCGGATTTGCAGGCTCTTGCTGACATGGCGGACCAGGCCAAGCTTCGCGTGGAAGTTGCCGAGGTCTTCCCGCTGGACAAGGCCGCCGATGCCTTCCGGTCCAACATGGACGGCCACACCCGCGGCAAAATCGTGATGGCCGTAAACCAGGATTCCTGATTCGATAACGGTTTGACGAAGGCTCCGCCCCGTGGGGACGGAGCCTTCGGCGTCGGAACAGCATTCGTGAGAGGCTGGGAAAAACTCACATTGGGGGAAATTGTGAATGTTGGATGGATGCTGCTTAACGCAGCTGTGCTGATCGTGCCTATCGCCTTGGGCGCCACGCTGCTGTACTGGATCATCCGGCTGGGCGTAAAGCACGGCATGCGCTCGTACTACGCGGACCGAAACCGGGAAACGGCCGTAAATATGCCCAGCGGCGTGGGATAGCCCGCACCCGCACCTGGCCGGAAGCACCTGCGCACGCGCCGTCGTCGCAAAACCTGCTACTCCCCTTTCCGCCGCACCATCTCGCCGATCCATGCCGGGGCGAACGGCGACGTACACCCCGGGGGCGTCGGGTAATCCTTCAGCACTTCAAGCCGCTCACCGATCGCGGTGGCACGCTTCCGGTAGGCGGAGTGCTCGATCCCGATCTGCGCCAGGCACGTGTTCATTGCCCACTGCAGCCTGTCCGGGGCGTCCTTCATCTCCGCTTCGATGGTGTCCAGCAGGGCCGGCAGGTCCAGGCCCCCGGGTTTCTTGACCACGCGGTCCGAGGTCAATGCCCAGCCGGCGGCAGCCACCGCGGGGTCCGCGTCAGCCAGCCACGCGGTGCGCAATTCCTCACCGTGCGGGCTCTTCTTGACCACATAGTTCACCAGCCAGTCCTGCAGCTTGGGGGCGCGGGCGTCGCGCAGCATCGCATCCAGCTCATCCCGCCGGAACGCCTTGGGGCGGCAAACCAGCAGCGCCAAAAGCCGGGCTGCCGTATCGCCGGTCTCCCACAGCCGGACCGACAGGTCCTGCTGGGTTTTCAGCCGCTTCGCGAGCGCGCGCAGCTGGCTGAGGTTCACGCCGTGGTCATCCCCGCGTTTTTCGTTCGCCTCGCGTACCTTTACATCCTCGAGCTCAGCCAGCTGGGCCATCGCTTCGTCAACGGTCGTGTGCGCCGCCATGTCCGCCACAACTTCCTCCCCTTGTTGCCTCTTGGTTCAGGGTACGACGACGGCACCGCACCTTCACCGGATTGGGTCACCCAAGCTCCCACGCCTGGTCCGCTCCATCCCCGCGGCCTTTCGCCGGCGGCGAAGCCCGAACCACGCACCGGCACCGGCGAGAAGCAGGGCGACACCGATGACGGGAAGGGCAGGGAACGGTTCACTGCCAGCAACAGGAGCGCCCGCCACCTCCACCGGTACAGCGGCCTGGATGGGCTCCGCCGGTGTCGCTGTTACGGATGTCGCAGCAGGGGTAGGCGGTTCCGGGGCAGGCGGGGTTTCCAGAGGCTCATTAGCGGCTTGGACGTTAGCCGAAGCCTCGGCAACCTCTGCCGCCTCTGCGACGGCCGGCGGTTGGTACCCGGTGGATTGCGGCGGGATGTAGCCCGGTGCGGGAACCCGCGGGGCCTGAACCGGAGTGGGCGCCTGGACAGCCGGTGCCGGCGCGGGTTGGGCAGGCACCGGGGCGGGTTGGTCAGGGACTGGGGCCGGCGCGGGTTGGGCAGGGGCCGGGGCGGCCAGTGGTGGCGTGTACGCGGGTGGGGTGAAAGGAGGTTCCACCACCGGCGCCGGCGGGGGCTCCTCGGGAACCTGCCGGTCGCCGGGGTCGTAGCAGTACCTGATCCCGTCGGACATCCAGCAGACGTAGTCCGCCTGCGCCGGTGCCGGCACCAGCACGACGGCCCCCGCGGCCATCAGGATAACGGCGGCAGAGCGCCGCAACGGATTGATCCCCAAAATTCCCCCAAAATTCCGGCCGCACGCGGCAGTGCTCCGATCCTACCGAAGGTCCGGCACCGGCATTGGCTCAAGATTCGGGCAATTATTCCCGCTGATGGACAAAACCCCTTCCGTACGTCGGCGCGGCTTCCTACAGTGTCCACACAGGCCGGACGGGGGACACCATGAAAAGCCAGGACGCATCACCAGCCCGCAATAGGGATCGGACGACGCCGGAGCCTCCGGACGCCGCCCACCGGCCCGTTCCCGCTCCCCCGACAAGGCGTCCCACGGCGTCCCAGCCGCCGGTCCCCCGGGTCAGCGGCCGAGAGCGCGAAGTCCAGCAACTGATCTACGATCTCGCCCTCCTCGCTGCCAGGAAGTGTCCGCAGTATGGCACGCAAGCCAGCGCACCGCCGTCGTAATTTCCGACGGCGGTCGCCGGCCAACGTGCATAACTCCCCTACTGTCCCGGTGCCCGGTAGGTCGGGGTCTTCTTCGCGGCTTCGTCCAGGTCCGCCACCGTCAGGAGCGGCTTCAGCCGGACGTTGACGTTCCCGGACGAGTTGATCAGCAGCGACAACGCTGCAGCGCTGGCATCGTCCGGCGCGTCAAAGACGCCCAGGACGTCATAGTAACCAAAGGCGTAGTAGAAGCTTTCCAGCGTTCCGCCCACGGACTTCAGCGCCTCCGTCAGGGCATCGCGCCGCGCGGTACCGCCTTCCTGCATGAGCCCCTTGATGCCCTGGCCCACGTACGTTGCTTCGAACAGATACTTCGGCATGGTCTTTCCCTTTGATGTGTTCTCATACATGCCGGCGCGGAGCGGGCGATGTCAGCAGGGCGCCGTGAGTGGCGCCGGGGGCAGCGGGCACCCGGCACCTGGTTCGGTGGCAACGGGATTCCACGATCGCCGTTACGGCAGAAAGTATTCCTCCCATCCCGGGCAGTCAATATCCCGGGATACCTAACGGCAAAGTGGGGCATTCCTCCCCTTTGCACAGCCCGGTGCCGGGACTAGCCTGACCGGCATCAGCGTCCATCACCGTCAGGAGTCCGTCATGGCCGGGTTTGTGCAGATCATCGAATTCAACAGCTCGCGAATTAACGAGATCGTGGACCTGGGCAGGCCCGCCAGGACCGGGGAAAGCTCGCCTGCAACGTTCCGCCGCATCATAGGCGCAGCTGACAGGGACAAGCCCGGGCACTACTTCACCATCGTCGACTTCGATTCCTACGAGTCGGCCATGGAGAACTCGAACCGGCCCGAAACATCGGACTTCGCCGCGAAAATGGCGGAGCTGTGCGACGGGCCGGTGACCTTCCACAACCTCGACATCATGTGGGAAGACACCGGAACCGATGAGGGCAACGGTTAACTGCGGGAGCGGCGCCTTCGTCCCGGCGAAACGGACGACGGCGGTGGACGGTAAGGGGGCACCGTCATGACCTACGTCATGGACCTGGGCGACGTCGACCGGAACGACGTCGCCGCGGTGGGTGGCAAGGCCGTGGGCCTCGGCGGCCTCATCCGGGCCGGGCTGCCGGTCCCGCCGGGGGTGGTCCTCACCACCGACGCCTACGCGGCCTTCGTCGCGGAGAACAAGCTCGGGGAGGCCATCCAGGAGTTGGCCTCGCTCCCGCCTGAAGCGGCGGCCGAAGACTACGAGCACGCCTCCGCCCTCATCAGGACCCTGTTCAGCAAAGGTGCCATGCCCCCACGCATCCGGGCGGAACTCGAGGCCACCTATGAGCGCCTCGGCGGCGCGGACACCGCCGTGTCGGTCCGCTCCTCCGCCACCGCCGAGGACCTCGCCTCCGCCAGCTTCGCCGGGCAGCAGGAAAGCTACCTCAACGTCCGCGGCATGGACGCCCTGGCCAAGGCCGTCATCAACTGCTGGGCCTCCCTTTGGACCGCGCGTGCGATGGCCTACCGCGCACGCGAAGGCATCCCGCCCGCCCAGGTGCGCCTCGCCGTCGTAATCCAGCAAATGGTGGAGGCCGAGGCAGCCGGGGTGATGTTCACTGCCAACCCCTCAAACGGCCGCCGTGACCAGACGGTGATCAGCGCCGCCTGGGGCCTGGGCGAGGCCGTGGTCAGCGGGCAGGTCACCACCGACGATCTGACCGTTGAGACCCGCACGGGCAAAGTCCTCACGCGGCAGACTGGCGACAAGGAACTCATGACCGTACCCACGGAGAACGGGACGGTCGAGGAAAAAGTGGCGGAAGCCCGCCGTCGTGCGCCCGTCCTGGTCGATGCCGCGGCGGCTGAACTGGCTGCCCACGGCCAGCGGACTACCGAGCATTTCGGATCCCCGCAGGACATCGAGTGGGCGCGTGCAGGCGGCAGGTTCTTCCTGCTCCAGTCCCGGCCCATCACCGCGCTGCCCGAACCCGCGGGGGACGTCCCCACGGAATGGCCCGTCCCCTACCCCAAGGGCCTCTACTTCCGGGCGAGCATCGTGGAGCAGATGCCGGAGCCGCTCTCCCCGCTCTTCGCCGACCTCATCGACGGATCCGTGTCCCGCTCCATCTCGGCCCTGATGAACCAGGCGCTGGGCGGCCACCCCCTGCGCGAGGGCGACGTCCGCTTCCCCACCGTCAACGGCTACGCCTATTACTACTACCGCACCTGGCCCATGCTGCGGATGACGGCCCGGACCGTCCCCGCCATGAGCGCGCTGTTCCGCGGCACGGCGCACATGGGGGTGGCGGGCTGGCGCGACTACTCGCATCCGCGCTACGAACGGATCATCAAGGACTGGCAGGCGAAGCCGCCGGCCGGGCTTTCCGGAGCCGATCTGCTGGCGGGCGTGCAGGCCCTCCTGGACGCCGGCACCGTGTACTACACGGCGGTGCAGTCCATCATCCCGCTGGCCGACATGAGCGAACTCTCCTTCCAGGGCTTCTATAAGACCGTCCGGCGGCGCGGCGATCCTCCGGCCCAGGAGTTCCTCCTGGGCTTCGACAGCGAACCGATCCGGGCGGAAAAGTCGCTGTACGACCTCGCAGGCTGGGCGCGCAGCGACCCTTCGCTGGTATCCGCCCTGTTGGAAAGTACGACGCCGGAACTCGCCGAGTGCCTGCGCACCGGTTCAGCACCGGCCGGAGTGGACGGCGTCCTGTGGCAGGAGTGGCGGATCGCGTTCCAGGAGCATCTGGACCTCTACGGCCACGCGGTCTACAACCTGGACTTCGCCACCCCGGTGCCGGCCGACAACCCGTCCGCCCAGCTGGAGACGGTGAAGTTTTACCTGCGCGGGCAGGGCACCGACCCGCATGAGCGGCAGCGGCTGCTGACCGAGCGCCGGGAGGAACTGACCCGGGTGGTCTCCGCCAGGCTGCGTCCGCGGCGTCGGGCACTGTTCCTGCGGGTGCTGAGGTGGGCGCAGGAGACGGCCCCGGTCCGCGAGGACGCGCTGGCCGACGTCGGACTCGCATGGCCGTTGCTCCGGCGGTTCCTGCGGGAGCTCGGGCGGCGGCTTGTGGCCTCCGGCGTCATCGCTGAGGCCGATGATGTGTTCTGGCTCCGGTTCTCCGAGCTGCAGGGTGCCGTGGAGTTCGGGCTCGCGGAGCCCGAAGCTGGCATTGCCCTTGCCGGAGCCTCCCGGCCGGTCCGCGCCGCCGCAGTCGAGGACCGCAGGATGCTGTGGCGCGGCCAGTCCAAGGCTGCGGCGCCACAGATGCTCCCGCGGAAGGCCTGGATGGAGAAGGCGTTCGGCTCGATGATGCCGGGAGGCCCGCAGCAACAAGCCGGCGGCGTGATCAAAGGCACCGGCGCAAGCTCCGGCCGTGTGACAGCGGCCGCCCGCGTCCTCCGGGGCCCCGGGGACTTCGGCCTGATGCAGCCCGGCGAGGTGCTGGTGGCCCGCATGACCACTCCCGCCTGGACGCCGTTGTTCGCGATGGCCTCCGCGGTGGTGACCGATGTGGGCGGCCCGCTGAGCCACAGCTCCATCGTGGCCCGCGAGTACGGCATCCCGGCCGTCCTGGGCACCGGGGTGGCGACCCAGCGGCTGGCCGGCGGGCAGACGGTGAGCGTGGACGGCGACGCTGGCACGGTAACCATCATTTAACGCGCGGGCACCTGACTTTGCGTGCATGATATTCGGGTGAACAAGAACCGGCTCGAAGCCTTCAGCGACGGCGTCCTGGCGATCATCATCACCATCATGGTGCTGGAACTGCACACCCCGGAGGAACCAACGTGGGCAGGCGTCGCCGCCATCCTGCCCACACTTTTCACCTATCTGCTGAGCTTCGTGTATGTGGGGATCTACTGGAACAACCACCACCACATGATCCACCTCGCCAGCCGGGTGAACGGCACCATCCTCTGGGCCAACCTGCACCTGCTGTTCTGGCTGTCCCTGTTCCCGTTCACCACCCGGTGGATGGACGAGTCCGGGTTCCTGCAGGTCCCCGTGCTGCTGTACGGCATCAACCTGCTGTCCGCCGCGATCGCCTACTTCATCCTGGAGCGGCGGCTGATCGCCGTGCAGGGGAAGGACGGGCCCCTGGCCCGGGCCGTCGGGAGGGACTGGAAAGGCAAGGCCTCCCCGCTGATCTACCTCACCGGCATCGCCCTCACCTTACTCCAGCCGCTGCTGGGGGTGGCCGTCTTCACCGTCGTCGCGCTGATCTGGCTGGTTCCGGACCGGCGGGTGGAACAGTTCGTCGTTAGGGCCCACCAGGAGAACGCCGGGTAGCGTTGTTCCGGCTACTCCCCCATGCCAGGATGCACTGGAACAAAATCCACCTTGTTTCCGGAATTGGTCCGGCTGGCCGGGGCCCGGTTAAACCCCCTGGCATCGAGGCCGTTCTTGGCGCGGAATTCGGCGACCGCTGAATCGTAGGCGTTATTGAGGGCGCGGCCGGAGAAATCGCCGGTGGTTCCGTCGTTGAAGGCGATCCGGATACGGACACTGGCCGGGTAGTGCCGGTTCATGCGGACGTAGCCGTCAGCGTCCTGCTGGAGGGTGATCACGGAATCCTGCTTTCGTTCGTAAGGGCAGTCCCAAGTCTCCCGCAGAAACCGCAATGGCGGCACCCAACCAGGCGTGCCGCCGTCGTAATTCCCTGCTTAGCAGTGGACCGGGCTGTAGAACGCAGCGCCCCAACTGGATTTGTCGGTGGCGTTCGGACCGAAGCTGGCGTCCAGGGTGATGCACTGGCCACCGGCGGTCTGCGTGTTGGTGTAGACCGGGCCGGCATAGTACGAGTAGTAGCCGCTCGAAACGTCGTCCGGGCCGTAGGACGGGTAGTTGCCGATCATGTTCTGGCGGTACATCTTGATGCCGTACGTGGGTCCGTAGGCGTAGGCCACCGAACAGTTCTTGCGTGCCGTGGAGTTCCAGTACACGTCGATGGAGCCGGTTTTGGTGCCCGGTTTCCCGTACCGATAGTCCTTGCTGTAGGTCGGCACGGTGATGGGATGCGACCCGATGTACGTGTAACCCGTGCCGCACGGGCCCGCTGCGGTAGCGGGAACCGCCGCCACGAGGGAGGCGCCGGCAGCGACCCCGGCAGCGACCAGCAGCGAGATACCTTTTGTTTTCAGTTTGCCCTGCGAGGACTTCATGGTGACTCCAAGTGATGGGTGGCCTGGTGCAGCGAAGGTGCTGCAGCGCAGGCCCATATAAGCACACCGATTGGACGAAAAGACAGGGCGCAACATGGGGAGGCCTCCCCACCGCCTCAAATTTGCCGCAAGGTCCTTGATACTGCCCTGCTGCGTACCGCCATACTGGGCGATGGGGATGACTCGGCGGTGCGCGCTCTCACAAGGAATTACCGGCCGCCGGCGCTCATCGCCTGTTTATGGCCGGAGGCACCCTGCAGAAAGACGCCCCACCCCTGGTCGGGCGGCGGCTACCGAAGGCCCAGCGCCACCACGAGGCCGATAACCACGGCGGCCACGACCCCCAGCGAGATGTAGAGTCCGGCCTTCATCGAACTCTTCTGCACCGTGGCGCCGGCGCTGGGGAGCGCTTCCTGCCACGCTTTGATGGCGTCCAGGCCCTGGTAGTAGGCGAACATCATTGCGGCGCCGCCAGCCGCGCCCGCCACAGCGCCCAGGCCTCCCGCTCCGCTCATGGCGGCTCCGGCGGAACCTGCGCGGCTCAAGCCGGTGGGGTCCGTGCGGCCATCCGCGCCGGCGGCCATCTCCGCGAGCTGCCAGGAGGACGGGCTGGGCGACAAGGACGCGCCCACACCCGTGACGTCGTACTTCCGGCCGTTGGCCGTGACCACCATCGTCCCCATGCTCGTGAACCGGACCGCCGCCTGGGATGCCGGCACGGAAAATACCGGCACCCCGGCAGCGTCATGCATGCTGAACGTGCCCGCGCTGTCCATGGCCACGATGGCAGGTACTGTCTTGGCTCCGTTGATCATGCTCTTGCGCCAGTAGAGCAAGGACTTCATCGGGGACGCGGAACCTGCGGATGCTATTTCCATGACCACAGCTTAGGCGGCACCCCTCGCCGTCCGCCCGCAGCCGGCATGGGGAGATCTCCCCCGCCGCCGGAGTGGGTCAGCGGCCCAGTTGGGGATCACTGGTGAGCGGGCCGCCACTTTCGATGCGGCCAGCCAGGACGCGGACGAGCTTGGGATCGCCGGCGGACGTGACGGTGAGGTCGTACCAGCCGCCCTGGGTGGTGATGACGACGGTTTTGCCCTGTCCCGGGTTGAGCGTCAGGGTCTGGGAACCGGCGGCGTAGGCGTCCGCGAGGGTCAGGGTGACCGCCGCGGCGCCCGGGTTGTCGATACGGAACTGCGCGTGCGGGGATTTGCCATCTCCGGTGACGCTCACGCGGATGTCCGCGGCCGTCGTCGTACCTGCGACCCGCCGGTACCAGCCTGCCGGGCCGTGCATCTGCACGTCGTACTCGGCACCGAGCGCCCACGAGGCATCCAGCGACGCTCCTGCCCCGATGGTGTAGGAGTACGGGCCGGCAGGGAGCAGGTTGGAGCGGACCTGGACGTGCGCGCCCAGGGTTCCATGGTTGGCCCACCGCGCCGCGAGCTTTCCGGCTTGGACGGTCGTCTCGACGTCCAGGGCGTAGCCAAGGGGGCGGGACGGGCGGGTGCCCTTTTCCTGGCTGGGCATTGAGTTCGACGCCGGAGGTACCGGCACGTAGCTGGGGTGCCGTTTGTGGTCGGCCGGCTTGTACGCGGACGTGTCCGCCAGCGCCGGTGCGGCCCCACCCGCCTTGGAGAAGTCGAACGCGCTGGTCAGGTCCCCGCTGACGGCCCGGCGCCACGGCGTGATGTTCGGTGAGGCCACGCCGAAGCGGGCCTCAAGGAACCGGACGATGGAGGTGTGGTCGAACGTTTCGGAGCAGGCCCAGCCGCCCATGCTCCATGGCGAGGCCACAATCATGGGCACGCGTACGCCCAGGCCGAAGTGCCCGGGGACGTCCTTGTCGCCGTAGAACGTGGGGCTGCCGTCGTACCATTCACCGGCAGTGGAAACCGTGGAGGCGCCGGGAATCTGCGGGGTGTTCGGGTGCGGCGGGACGATGTGGTCGAAGAAGCCGTCGTTCTCGTCGTACATGAACAGGACAGCCGTCTTGCTCCACACATCTGGGCTGGAGGTGAGGATGTCCAGGATGTTGGCGGCGTACCAGGCGCCGAAGTTCGGCGGCCAGTTCGAGTGCTCGGAGTACGCTTCGGGCGCCACGATGTAGGAGACCTGCGGCAGCGTGCCCGACGCAACGTCCTTGCGGAGGATGCTGAACAGGTCGTCGCCGGCCTTGGCATTGGTGCCGGTCCGGGCTTTGTCGTACAGCGGGCTTGCGGGCTTCGCGTCCTGGTACTGCTTGAAGTACAGGAGTGAATTGTCGCCGTAGTTGCCGATGTAGGCGTCATCAGTCCAGCCCTCATAGTGTGCCGGATCAAGGCCCTCACCGATGTCCTGGTAAACCTTCCAGCTCACCCCGGCCTTCTCCAGTTCCTCCGGGTAGGTGCTCCACCAGTAGCCCTTCTCGCCGTTCCACAGGTCCGGGCCGCCGCCCTTCCGGTCGGGGTCGTCTCCGCCGGCGAACATGAAGTAGCGGTTCGGGTCGGTGGGGCCAAGGACCGAGCAGTGGTACTGGTCGCAGACCGTGAACGCGTCGGCAAGCGAGAAGTGGAACGGAATGTCCTGGCGGCCGTAGAACGCCATGGTCGCGTCCGTCTTCTGCGGCAACCATTTGTCGTACTTCCCGTTGTTGAAGGCCTCGTGCGTGAGTTTCCACGAGTGGTCCAGGTCCTCCATGAACTGCATGCCAAGGTCCGGCGCGTCCGGGTGGAACGGCGTCACTTCCCGGGTGGCGTTGGCCTGGTGGAAGCTGTCCTTGCCTGACGGCAAGAGTGCCGGGTGCGGGTCCGCGAACCCGCGCACGCCCTTCAGCGTGCCGAAGTAATGGTCGAAGGCACGGTTCTCCTGCATGAAGATCACCACGTGCTCAACGTCCTTGATGGAGCCCGTGGCCCGGTTCGCCGGGATTTCCGCGGCCCGGGCGATGCTCTGGCCCATCATCTGGGAAACTGCAGTGCCAGCCGCACCTGCGGCGGAAAGTTGAAGAAAACGACGGCGGTTGAGACCTGCCATGGGGGAGCTCCTAATGCGTTGGCTTTTGATGTCCCCCGCAGGGAACTATGCCAGCGCTGCGTTAAGGCCCCGTGTACACGGCCTGAATATCAGGAAGCCTCCCAGGTCACTGACCCAATCCAGGCTGCGCCTCGGGAACCGCGCAGGAGGACGAGCACGTCGAACTCTGCGTCAGCCCGTACGAAGTGTCCCTGCGGATGTACGACACATAGATGGCGGCGGCGGCACCCACCCGAGTGCCGCCGTCGTCCGTCCTGCTTGCGTGGCCGCCCGGGGACTATCGGCGGGTGCCCGCCGTGGAATCCGTGTCCTCACGTGTAATCGCATCGCCGACGGCCTCGCCGGCATGCCCACCGCGGGTTTTGACCAGGCTGGCCACAGTGGCCACCAGGATGGTGGCGCCAATGAAGACCAGGGAGAACCAGATGGGGATCTCGGGTACCCAGAGGAGCGGCTGGCCGCCGTTGATGAAGGAGAGCTCGTTGACGTGCAGGGCGTGGAAGACCAGCTTGACACCGATGAACGCGAGGATGACAGCCAGCCCCTGCGCCAGGTAGACCAGGCGCTCCAGCAGGCCGCCGATGAGGAAGAACAGCTGCCGGAGTCCCATCAGGGCGAAGGCGTTGGCGGTGAAG
Organism: Pseudarthrobacter niigatensis; assembly: GCF_030812615.1. NCBI lineage: Bacteria > Bacillati > Actinomycetota > Actinomycetes > Micrococcales > Micrococcaceae > Pseudarthrobacter > Pseudarthrobacter niigatensis. Next base: position 75,313 of record NZ_JAUSTB010000012.1, read on the forward strand.
ACGATGTACGCCTCGCTGGTCAGGCCATAGATCGCAGGGATTGAGTCGACGGCGAAGACCAGGTCCACGAACCCGATGGCGATAATGGTGAGCAGCATGGGCGTCACGAACCGCTTGCCGTCCAGCTTCACGGTGAGCCGGTCGCGGTGGTACTCCGGGGTGACCGGCAGGACGCGGCGCACCAGCTGCATGAAACGGCCGTCAGCGGGGTTGGCATCGTGGCCGCTGAACGCCTGCCGGTACGCGAGGAAGAGCAGCAGGGCGCCGAAGATGTAGAACACCCAGGAGAAGTTTTCGATCAGCGTGGCGCCGACGGCGATGAACCCGCCGCGCAGGACCAGGGCGATGATGATGCCCACCATCAGCACCTTCTGCTGGTACATCCTGGGGACGGCAAATCCCGTCATCACAATGAGGAAGACAAAGAGGTTGTCCACCGAGAGGGCTTTTTCGGTGAGGTAGCCCGCGAAATACTCGCCGCCGTAGGTCCAGCCCGAGACGGTTCCGATTCCGACGCCGAACAGCAGCGCGAGCCCGATGTAGAACGCCGACCAGCGTGCCGACTCGGCAATGGACGGTTCGTGGGGTTTGCGGACGTGCGCGAAGAACTCGTAAACGAAGAACAGGACCGTCACGGCAATGGTGATGATCCAGATGAGCGGTGTGACCTGCATGAGGGTACTCCAAGGGGTTGGCGCTGACAGTGACGCCAAGGTCTCCTCCGCCCGGTTCTACCGGAGCCGGTGGCCCGGGATGCTTCGCTGCATCCGTATTGACGGGCCACGCACAGACGGGAGTACTCCCCTTGATGGCTTAAATGGTAGCTGATTAACGGGCGACGGCGGCACCCGGGCCGGGTGCCGCCGTCGCCCGCTTGGGCGTCAGGTCATGGGGCGGGCCGCACGACGATCGCCGTACCGCACTGGTTGGTCACCGTGCCGGAGCTTGAGGATGCGGTTGCCACCTTGGCGCCGGTGGCGGACGTATCGGTCAGGGCCAGTGAGTCCACTTCCAGGGCCGCGTTCGACTTCGACGCGATGTTCGACGTCGAGTCGCCCAGCTCACCCATGCCCGCCGGCGGCGAGAACGACGTGGTTGCCGAGTTGGTGCCGTTCCGCACGCCATGGGCTGTCAGCAGCAGCGCCCCTGGGGTCACCGGCGTGATGGACGGAGCCCGTACACCAGGGTAGGCCACCCCGCTGTTGGTGTCAGTGGCCGGCGTGACGTCCAGCGGCGTGGTGGTGCTGGCGCCCTGCACGGCCACTGTCGACCACGCATACCTGGCAGCGGGTTCCGGCACGCTCGGTGCGGTATCACCGGCCTGCATCACCCGGTACCAGACGGCTTGGTGGGCGGAGGTGGAGCTTGCGCTCGTGAAGTCACCGACCGCCTGCGTCCACCCTGCCGGGGCCGTGGTGTTCGCCGATCCGGAGACGGTGACCTGCGAGAACAGGAAAACCGTGTCGCCCGGTTGCCAGCCCGCCGGCAGTCCCGGCGTGTACGAGCCCGCTGCGGTCAACTCCCCCGCTCCGCTGGCCGTGGACCGGACCGAAATCGCGGATGTCGGCGGAGGCGGCGGAGCGGTCGTGGTTGTCGGCGGAGGCGGCGGAGCCGTCGTGGTTGTCGGCGGAGGGGGCGGAGCCGTCGTGGTTGTCGGCGGAGGTGTCACCGTCGCTGTAGCTGTCGCTGTAGCGGTAGCTGTCGCCGTCGGACTTGGTGAAGGTGCCGCCGGCCTGGTGATGGTGAAACTGTCCGTGTACGTGCCCCCCGAGGCCCGCACGAAGTTGCCGGTCAGCGTGGTACTGGTCACCGATACCTTCAGGAAGCCGTACGTGGGGTTGTTGTTGCTGCCCATGAAGCTTTGGAAGTACGGCGCAGTAGTGGTGTTGTTCTCGCTGTTCAGCGACCTGCCGCCCGAACCGACCGTGGCCAGTATGGTCCCGGTGCCGGCCGCGAACTGGCCGTTCGCATTCGTGGACGCGACGCAGTCCGGGTTGAAGCTGCTGACGGGAATGGCCGTGCAGCTGCCCTTGAGTGCCAGCGGGTAGCTGCGCGCGTAGGCGTGGTCGTGTGCCTGCATGTACAGGTCCACCTTCTTGGAGACCAGCATGTTCATAAGGTCAGGGCTGGCGGCGCAGGGATAGTTGACCATGGACAGGCAGTACATGTGCATTCCCACCACGATGAACGGGATCCCGGCGGCACGGGCCGAGTCGATCGCCGACGTCACGAACTTGTAGCCCTGCGTGCCGGACTTGTAGGACCAGTCGAGGCCGCTGCCGCTGAAGGTCAGCTTCGGGGAAACCATGATCAACCGCACCAGCGGGCTGCTGGCCGGGTAGTCCGTGTAGAACTGCTGGGCATAGTTCCCTACCGAACCAAGCTGGTCCGGCAGGCACGAGGCGAAGTTGGTCCACACTCCGTCAGGTCCGTCGTCCTCGTGGTTTCCGGTCACGAACTCATAGGGCATGGTCCCCGCGTGCTGCTTGACGAACGAGCACCAGGCCGATTCCGGAGTGATCTGGGAGTACGACAGGTCACCAAGGTTGAACATGGCGGCGACGCCGCCGTTGTGTGCGGCATCAATGACCTTCCCGGTCACCGTGTTTCCGCCAGTGTCACCGGCGAATCCGAGGCTCACGGTGGTAGCGGCGCTGGCTTCCGAGTCCCGCGAACCGGACAGGTAGTAGAAGTTGGCGAGTATCAGCGCAATGCCCAGGAGGAGGGCCAGCACCCACCGCAGCGGGTGGCTCACGAGCCGGGCGGCGTTCACTTGCAGCTCCATTCGGTGGCGCGGCGCAGGCCGTTGTCGGCTGCTGAGTAACCGATCACAACGGTGTTCGCTCCCTGGCGGGATACCGAACTCGCGGATCCGGACACTCCAGTGAACTGGGCATCAGATCCTGGCGGCAGGATCCGTGCGCTCTTGCCGATCCATATCACCGCCTGGGGCCGCTCCCCGCGGAAGGACGGCGAGCTTCCCGATCCCACGGTGACGCCCGCGATTCCTGATGATGCGCTCGATTTGGGACCGGCGGCTGCCGCCCCGACGTCGGTCACCGCACTCGGAGCAGCCCACGTCACGGCATGCGTTCCGTCCGCCACCGCGCTCTGTCCAAGCGCCTGCCCCGTCGCATCGATCCCGAGGACGACGCCGCCTTTACCACTGAGGGTGGGGAGGGCTTTGGCAGAGCCGTCTGGCGCCCACAGGACCGGAGTAGCGTCGTCGGAAAGGGCCACCCCGCCGGCGGTGCCGTCCGGGCCGATCGCGAAGGCATGCCCGCCCCGCGCTCCGGCAGGCAAGGTGAGCTCACGGGCCACGGCAGTCACGGAGGGCCAGACGGCGGGACGTTCGTCTTCGTCAGCGCCCGGGCCGTCCGAATGCTCTTCATCAGCCACCAGGGCCCCGGCAACGATTCCGTTATCCGAGATCGCGGAAGGTATGGCGATGTCACCGGGCTTGACTGGCAGCGGATGGTACTGCCCGTCCTGCCACCACCATCCCACCAATACTTCGTTTGTGGCGTCATACCCCGTGCCGACCACAACTCCTGCCGCGTTGACCGAGGCAGGGGCGACGGCGTCGAGGGGGATGGTCAGCTGGGTGGGCTGGCCGCCGCGCCAGAGCACCGGGGCGGAACCGCCTCCGGCTGTATCGGCGATGCCGATGACCAGGCCGTTGCTGCTGGAAGCGATCGCGTTGCTGCCGGGGCCGCCAAGGCCGGGGAAGATCCGCACCGAACAATTCGTGGCCTGGGGCAGGTCGGGGCCGGCCGCCGTAGCGGCAACGGGAAGCATCACCATGCCGCCTTCGAGCGCCAGGAGGGCGGCTGTCAGTAGGGCCTGGGGCCGGATGTCCCGCGGCCCGTCGTGATGACGGCCTGCCGGACCGCCACCACCTGTGTCGGCACGCCGGGAATTCTTCCGGTTGCCGCTGCGGCCGCCGATGCCAAAAATTCTGTTATGTCGCAATGTCGCTCCCTGGAGTTGAGACTCCATGCCCCAGCAGCACGCGCAGCGCATCCGGCCCCTGCATAACCGCGCTGTCCTCGAAGAGTAGGGGCGCCCCCGGCACATGTCACGAGTACCCGGTACCTGCATTCGTCGCATGCACGATACTTGCCCAACGCAACCGTCCCGCTTACCCCTAAAGCCCCCAGTATCCGGACGACGGCGCCACCCACCCGGGTGCCGCCGTCGTCCGCCCTGCCGGGGCAAGCCCTACTTGAGCTTTGGCACCAGCACCGGGGTGCTCTTCTTGTACTCCTCGTAGTCGGCCTGGCCGCCCCACTTCTTGTCCGCCTTCTTCTCCAGTGGCGGTACGCCGCTGCCCTTGGTCAGCAGCAGCGCCACGAACAGCGGGGAGACCAGCGCCGCCCACTGCCAGCCCTGCAGGACCGGCAGCGCAATGATGGCAACGCCCACCCACAGCGTGATTTCGCCAAAGTAGTTGGGGTGGCGGGACCGGGACCACAAGCCGGTGCTGATGAAGCGGCCCTTGTTCCTGGGGTCGTCCTTGAACCGGTTCTTCTGGAGATCGGCTGCGGTCTCGATGCTGATGCCCGCGAGCCACACCACCAGGCCCACCCAGAAGAATGCGTCCAGGCCCACCTTCTTGTCCGACGTGATGGCCACCCACGCGAGCGCAGCCGTAAGCACCACCCACAGGCCCTGGATGGTCCACGTGTTCAGGAAGCGGAAGAAGTCCGGCTTGAGCTCATCGAAGCGGTCGTCCTTGCCATGCTTGCTGATCCGCAGGAACAGGAAGCTGCCCAGCCGCGCGGCCCAGAGCACCACCATGGCCGCCAACAGCATGCCGCGGGCATCCACGCCCGGGGACGCCAGCACCAGGAACACCGTGATGGAGATGTAGGTCAGGGCCCCGGTGAGGTCGTAAAACTTCTCCGTCTGCGCCTTGTAGGACGGGATGAACACCAGCCACTGGATCACAAAGGCGATGGCCACCCCCAGGGCGAAGACCGGGAACCCGCCAATCCTGGATCCGCCCTGGCTTCCGGCAAGGGCGATGAGCACGGCCACCACAACGGCAATGACGGTGCTGATGAGCGCCTTGCGGCTCTTCTGGTTCACAGACAGCTTCCTTTCCCCTGGCCCGCCGCGCGCTGCTGCACGGCCGGTCCCGTCCGCCCCCGACGGGCGCGGTTTCATCCAACAACAACTTAGCCGTGGTGGCCTTGTCCACTGGGTGTTCGTAGCGTGAGCGGGATTGTATGGGTGGAGGTGTACAGCTTTCGGGTTTAGGCAGTCCACCCCCGGCCGTGGCTTCGAACCACTCCTGACCCGCACCCGACGCAAGGAGTCCTCCATGAGCCCCCGCACCAAGAACTGGCTGGCCGCCTACGTTGTCAGCGCCCTGATTTTCGCCGTGCTGGACGTGGTGTGGATCCTGCTGGTGGCCAACCCGCTCTACCAGAGCCAGATCGGCCACCTGCTGGCACCCAAGGCCAACCTGCCCGGCGCGGTGCTGTTCTATCTCGTCTTCGTGGCGGGAATGGTGCACTACGGCGTGCGGCCCAACAGCCCTGGGGCCACGGTGCGGCAGCGGGTAACGGGCGCTGCGCTGTTTGGCTTCTTCACTTACGCCACTTGGGCGCTGACCGGGTTCGCCGTGCTGAAGGATTTCACCGCCCTCGTGGCCCTGACGGACATCCTCTGGGGAGCCGCGGCATGCAGCCTGGTGACGTGGGTGACCGCATCCGTCCTGCGCCGCCGGCTCAGGAAACCCGCCGTGGCGTGAATCCGCGCGGCGCACCCGCGTCACGGACGGCATGCTTTAGACCAAGGAAAGACGGCGGAACCCCGGAAAGCCGGGACCCGCCGCCGTCCGTTGCTGCTAAAGCCTGCCCTGCGTGACGCGAGGCCGGGCCCGGGGCTAGCCGAAGAGCGCTGCCACCTGGGTGAGCGTCTGGAAGACCCCGTAGGCCAGGGGAATGCCCACCAGGATCCAGGCCAGGACCAGCCTGCCGGTGGACTTGCGGACCGGCTCGTGCGCGCCGTGGGGATGTGCGGTGCTGCTCATTTCAGGCCTCCTTGGGGGTTAGGTGCTGTTCGGGGCGGGATTCATGGAACCGTGGGTCCACCGGTTTGACCAGCAGGTTGGCCACAAAGCCAATCACCAGCAGCGCCACCATGGTCAGCAGCGCGGGCTGGTAGGACGCGCCATTCAGCTGGCCCGGCTTGCCCTGCGCGTCCAGGATGCTGTTGACGATCAGCGGGCCGGCCACGCCGGCGGCGGACCAGGCGGTAAGGAGCCGGCCGTGGATGGCGCCCACCTGGTAGGTCCCGAACAGGTCCCGCAAGTAGGCCGGGACGGTGGCAAAGCCGCCCCCGTAGAACGAGATGATGATGAAGGCGAGCACCACGTAGAGGGCCGTGGCACTGGACCCAGCCAGCGCCAGCACCGTGTACAGCACGGCACCTACGCCCAGGTACACCATGTAGATCCGCTTGCGGCCGGTAACGTCGGAGGTGGCGGACCAGGCGAACCGGCCGGACATGTTGCCGATGGACAGCAGCCCCACGAACCCGGCAGCGACGCCGGCGCTCACCAGGGACTTGCCGTCGGACTGCCGGAAGAAGTCCTGGATCATCGGCGCCGCCTGCTCCAGGATGCCGATGCCGGCCGTCACGTTGCAGAACAGTGCCACCCACACCAGCCAGAACTGCCGGGTCTTGATCGCGTTCTTCGCCGAGACGTTCTCGGTGGTCACCAGTTTGGCCGCCTTGACCTTGGAGGGGTCGAACCCGGCAGGCCGCCAGCCGTCGGCGGGCACCCGGACGGTGAACGCACCGAACAGCATGTAGGCGAGATAGACGACGGCGAGGGTGAGGAAGAGCTTGCCCACGGCATCGCCGCTGGCAACCCAGCCCTGCGCACCGGAGTTGGGATCGTACGCCTTGAGCAGGGCCTGGGACACAGGGCTGGCGATCAGCGCGCCGCCGCCGAAGCCCATGATCGCCATGCCGGTGGCCAGGCCCGGCCGGTCCGGGAACCACTTAATCAGCGTGGACACCGGCGAGATGTAGCCGATGCCCAGCCCGATGCCGCCCACCACGCCGTAGCCCAGGTAGACCAGCCAGAGCTGGCGCGTGAAGATGCCCAGCGAGCCGATGAGGAAGCCGCCGGCCCAGAACATCGCGGACGTGAACATCGCCTTGCGCGGGCCGTTGGTGTCCACCCAGGTACCCATGACCGCGGCGGAAAGGCCCAGCATCACGATGGCGATGGAAAAGATGACGCCCACCTCGGTCAGGCTGGCGCCGAAATGCTTGACCAGTGCGGTCTTGTACACGCTGGTGGCGTAGGCCTGGCCGATGCACAGATGGACGGCGAGCGCGGCGGGCGGGACCAGCCAGCGGTTGAAGCCCGGCGGGGCGATGGAGTGGTCACGGTCCAGGAAGCCCATGGTTGTTTCCCTTTGCTTGTCGAAGACGTCGATGTCTGATCGATCCAGAGGCGAAAGACCTTAGTGAGCCCGGCCCCTTGCCTTGGGCAATCATCATGCAAATCATCAGCAAACGTACTGTTGGCGCGCCGAACGGCGTGGATTTTACGCCGAGTGGCGCTCCGGCTCCCGTCAGCGACCCGCCGGACAGGTTCGGAAACGTCCAATGAACTCTCCGTGAACGAACCCCGGTTTCCGCCGGAGCCGTGACCTCTCCGTGATCTACTGGTGAACGCAAAACTTTACCGACAAGTAACTTACCGGCGACTGGCCCAGGGTGGGGGCGTGCCCGTGTCGCCGTCCATCTGACCTGCAAGGAATCAGACGTGAATCTTTCAAGACGCCACTTCCTGGGGGCCGCGGGAACGGCTGCCGCCACTACCCTGGCCGCCGGCAGCACCTTCCGGCCGGCCTCAGCCGCACCGCCCGCGCTTCCCGCGCCCGGTGACTCAGGCATCGAACACATCATCGTGGTGATGATGGAAAACCGTTCCTTTGACCACTTCCTGGGCTGGATGCCCGGGGCAGACGGGAAGCAGTCCGGGCTTAGCTACACCGACCGCTACGGCATCCCGCACTCCACCTACCACCTGGCCGATTTCCAAGGCTGCGGACACCCGGACCCGGACCACTCCTACGAGGGCGGCCGGATCCAGTACAACAACGGCAAGAACGACGGCTGGCTGCGGGCCGGCGAAAACGACGAGTTCGCCGTGGGTTACTACGGCGAGGCCGATCTGGACTTCTGGCGCCAGGCAGGCCCGGACTGGACCGTCTGCGACCGCTACTTCGCCGCCACCATGGCCGAAACCTACCCGAACCGCTTCTACCAGCATGCTGCGGCCACGGACCGGATCCACAACTCCTCCGCCACCTCAGCCCTGCCCACCATCTGGGATCGGCTGGCCGCGGCGGGTATTCCGGGCAAGTACTACTACGGCGACATCCCGTTCACGGCACTCTGGGGAACCAAGTACCAAGGCATCTCCCGCCCCTACGCGGAGTTCCTCGCTGACTGCTCCGCCGGGGCCCTGCCAGCCGTTTCCTTCGTGGATCCGCGGTTCACCGACGAGGGCTCCGGAACCTCCGGAGACGACCATCCCCATGCCGACATCCGTTCCGGCGAAACATTCCTCGCCGAGGTCTACAACGCGGTCACGTCCGGTCCGGGCTGGGCCAACACCATGCTGGTGGTCAACTACGACGAGTGGGGCGGCTTTTATGACCACGTGCCGCCCACCACGGCGCCGGACAGCAGCCCCGAAACAGCGCTCCGCGGTTTCCGGGTTCCGTCCCTGGTGGTCTCACCCCGGGCACGGCGCCGGTATGTGGCCCACGACGTCTACGACCACACCTCGGTCCTAAAGGCCATCGAATGGCGCTGGAGCCTTGCTCCCCTGACCCCGCGCGACCACGCGGCCCGCAACATCGCCGAAGTCCTGGACTTTGGCACCCCCGCGAACCTTGCTGCGCCCACCTACTTGGTCCCGCCCTTCGTGGCCGGCCCCGCCTGCACCCCGGTGGGTCCGCCCCCGGCCGAGGAATGGTCCGGCCTGAAAGAAAAAGCACTCGCTGACGGATGGAAGCTCCCGTGAAAATGAAACTCCGCACCGCCTTTGCCGCCATGGCCGTGCTTGCTGCCGCCATCGGTGGAACTGCGGCCACCCTCAACCCGGCCGCCGCCACCAGCGCCCCCACCGCTTCGACACCAAGCCAGGGCTACCTGCCCGGAGCCAACCACGTCTTCGTCATCAACCTCGAAAACAAGGGCTACGACGAAACCTGGGGCCCGGCGTCGGCCGCTCCTTATCTTTCCCAGACCCTGCGCAGCCAGGGCGTCCTGCTGAACCAGTACTACGGCACGGCGCACAACTCCCAGCCCAACTATGTGGCGCAGATTTCCGGCCAGGGACCCAACCCGCAGATGCAGGCCGACTGCCAGACCTACACCCCGTTCGTCGGCAGCGGCACTGCCAGTCCGGGCCAGGCAGTCGGCGACGGCTGCGTGTTCCCGGCCAGCGTTCCCACCGTGGCCGAGCAGCTCAAAGACGCCGGGAAATCCTGGAAGGGGTACATGGAGGACATGGGCACCCCTTGCCGGCACCCCGCGCTGGGCGCCGTCGATGACACCCAGAAAGCCAAGGTGGGCGACCAGTACGCCGCCCGCCACAACCCGTTCGTCTACTTCGCCGGGATCACCGGCTCACCGGACTGCGCCACGAACGACGTCGACCTCTCCGCCTTGCAGACAGACCTCGCCTCGGCTGCCACAACGCCCAACCTGTCCATGATCACGCCCAACCTCTGCCACGACGGACACGATTCCCCCTGCGTGGACGGGCAGCCCGGCGGACTGGCCAGCGCTGACGCCTGGCTCAAGCAATGGGTTCCGGTCATCACCAGCTCCCCGGCGTTTAAGCAGAACGGCGTCCTGGTGATCACCTTCGATGAGTCAGACGGGCCGCAGTCCGACGCCAGCGCCTGCTGCGGCGAAGGTCCCGGACCCAACGCCGCACTGCCCGGCATCACCGGGATGGGCGGCGGGAGGGTGGGCGCCCTGGTGCTGTCCCCGTTCACCAAGGGCGGCACCTGGTCCACCACGCCGTACAACCACTACAGCCTGCTGGCCAGCATCGAGGATACCTTCGGCCTGCCCTACCTGGGTTACGCCGGGACGCCCGGGCTGAACCGGTTTGGGCTGGACGTGTACAACGCAGGCGTCTGAGCCTGGCCGGGCTGCACGCCTGCCTCGAATGGACCCGGCAACGGACGGCATGGAACCGTTTGCCGGGTCCATTGCTGTTCCGCGGCTGATGCGTTATGGCGATGTTAGGAAAGGGTGGCTGCGGGGCGCATAGTTAGGAGATGACAAGCCCTTACACCCGCGGCGATTCCTTCAGCAGTGAGGCTTCCCGGAAGCACATCAGGCAGGCGCTCACGGACTACGGGGCAACGGACATCTTGTTCACCCAGCGAGGGGACCGGAGCGCGGTGGCGTTCCGGGGCGCCGGACGGCAATTCCGGATTGTCATGCCGTTGCTGCAGTCAGATGGCGCCCTGGCCATTCGCGGGGACATCGCGGACAGCCGGGTCCACGAAGCCAACGCGAAAGTCCTCGAACGGGCCAACCGCAAATCCTGGCGAGCCCTGGCCATGTCGATCGACGGCAAGCTCGGCGCGGCGGCCGCGGGGATTGCAACCCTTGAATCGGAATTCCTTGCCCATGTGGTCCTCCCCGGAAACCAAACAGTGCTCGACGAAGTCGAATCCGTCATTGATTCCGCCTACCGGTCCGGCCGGCGTCCTTCATTCGGCGATCCGGTTCCCGCTCCGCGCCCTGCGGACCCGCTGTTGGGCGTAGACTCAAAATATCTCGGGACATCGTGACAGGACATCCGTTGCCCCGGAAATGAGCCTGATTCTCCGGCAGCCTTCACCGGCCGCCGGCGCGCGCCGTACCGAGTAACTTCGACGCCGGCGCGGCAAGGAATCGGTACAACGAGGGTGGCCGCAAGTGATTCACGGGCCAGACCGGCATAACCCGTTGCCCTCCCCTGCAGGCGATCCGGTCCCGGGTCCCCTGCGCAGCCACCTCCGGCCCGCGTCCCGGGATCCGGCAGTGCATCCTTAGAAGGCTGGTAGACCACCATGACCACCATTCAAGACTCTGCCGTACGCGCCGACTCGGCGCTATCGGTCAGCGGAGTCCTCGCATCCGCGTTGCCCCACGACCTGGGCACTGCCCAAGGCCCAACGCGGTATACCGTGCCGGCTGTCTTTTCCCGCCGGCCCCAGCCCCGCGAGGTCGATCTGCTGCACGGGGCCGGTACCCGCCAGCGCCTGGCCGATGCCGGGTACAGCGACGTGGAGCTGAGGGTCTCGGACCGCCGCCTCCTGATCAGCAACACCAACCTGGTTGACCTCAAGGCGGGGTTGGCCCATCTCGTGGGCCTGATCCTGCGTGATATCTCGAACCAGGCGGCCCAGGAACGTACTGACCACAGCAACGAGCTGGATGCGCTGGGCCTGGTCGAGGAAGAGCGCCGCGGATCCCTTCGCAGGGCCGCCGCTGAGATCCACTTCGACTAAGCCTTACTGCCCCGAGCCGCTTGCGTCCACCGCGGCCGGCACCATGGCATCCCGGGCGTGGCAGCGCCCTCCCCCACCACGAAAGGCACCCCATGACAGACATCCGTATTCGAGACCAGTGGAACCGGCTTCCCGGCCCGGTGACGCAGTGGTTGCTGGCCAACCCCGGCTGCATGATCCTTCCGCGGACAATTTCCGCGGAAATCAGTGCGGCCACGGGCCAAGGCACCAACGACGATGCCCACGGCGAGACCACGCTTTGCCAGCAGGACGTGGATTTCATTCGCATGAAATCCCATGAGGCCGAGCCCGGCCAACCGGACCCGGACTACAAATTCTTCGACTCCGTCCAGCCCTAGCCACGCTTCTGGACGGCCTGCGGTTCAGACAGTGGCCAGGGCGCCCGGCGCACTTTCAACCAGGACATGGGTTCCGGCCTCAACGTAAACCACCTCACCGTCGATCTGGCAGGGGACAGCCTCCCGGGTCGAGAAGGCGTAGCTGCTGACGCTCGGCTGATGCCCCAGCCCAAGGGTCACGGCGCGGAGCGTCATTAATGCCATTTTCACCAGCCCGGCGTGTGGCAGCGTCACCACCTCGAACCGGCCGTCGTCCGGGTGGTGGGACTCGCTGACGGTCCCGTACTTTGCCATGCGCGAAATGTTGGCCAGGATCAGGCTGTCGAACCGAGCTGTGGCCCCGTCGTCCCGCACAAGCTCAAAGGGCTTAAGTCCCGAGAGGGTGCGGGCAACGGAGATGAGCTCCAGGATTTTTCCTTTGCCGCCCTGTTCGATGCCGATGGCCATCAAGGGAGTCAGTCCGAACCCGACGTATGAGTGTGCGTACAGGACCCGCTCCCCCGCCCTGGTGCTGAACGTGATCCGCAAGAGGTCGATCCGCCGGACCCGGCCCGCCGACACGGCTTCCCGGAGGGTCCGCACCGGCATGCTCCGGTAGTGGTCGTTGGCGTTTCCCGCAGGAAGGACGGTGCAGACGGCCGTGCTGGCGGGCACGTCCATCACGCCGTTGACCACCTCGTTGTACCCGCCGTCCCCGCTGACCGAAACGATGAGCGGCGTGCCGCGGCCCGCTTCGGTCCGCGCAAGCTCACGGGCGTGCCCCGCGAAGTCAGTGGGCAGCAGGTCGACGCGCAGGCCCGGCAGGTCCGTGGCCAAATCCCGCTGCAATTCTTCAAGCCGCTGGCCCATCCCGGGCCGGCCGGGGTTGAAAATCAGGACGGCACGGTCAAAAGGTGCGGTGGGTACTCCGTCATCAGCCATGGCGTACGTGTTCTCCAGGTTCCTGGTGCGGGTGGCTCCAGCTTAACCCTAGGCGGGCTCCCGCCCAATCACCCCTGCAGCCGCTGCCGGTAGTTCCGGGGGGTCTCACCGGCGTCGTTGAGGAAGTGCCGGTTGAAGTTGGACAGGTTGGAAAAGCCCACCTCGTAGCAGATCTCGGACACGGGCTTGTCGCTGCGCTCAAGCAGGCGCCGGGCGTGGGCCAGACGCAGCTTCCGGACCAGGTCACTGAAATTCTGCCCCGTTGCCCGCTTGAAGTACTTCGAAAACGTGGGCTCAGGCATGCCCACCAGCGCGGCGGCCTCAGACATCCGCACACTGCCGGCGTGGTTGCTGAACACGTACTCCAGGACAAGGTCGACGACGGCGGCAGCCTGGCCGTCCAGCTGCGGCCTGAACCAGGCTTCGGCCAGGTAGCGGCGGTCGCCTTCCGGCGCCCCGGCCAGGAGCGCGAACAATTCAAACAGGTGCTGCAGCCGCTGCAGGCCGGTGGTTGGGCCCATGTCTTCGATGGCCGCTGCTGCCGCCACTGCGGTCTGGCCCAGGAACTCGATGCCCCGCGCCGACTGCTCCAGCAATGGCTTGACCTCCGCCAGTTCCGGGACCAGGGCCGAGGCTTGCTCCACCCACTTGCCGTCGAACTGGATCACCGCGTCCCGGTTCTCCAAAACTTCGCCCGGCTCCAGGTCGCTGACCCAGTCGTGCGGCAGGCCTGACCCCACGATCGACACGTGGCCGGCCTCAAACGTTCCGATGTGGTCGCCGACGATGAACTTTCCGGTGCCCTTCCGGATGAGGTGGATCTCGTACTCCGGGTGGTAGTTCCACCGCGCCAGCGGGCTGGGGTAGCTGTGCTGGTGCCAGCGTACCGAGTGGTTGGGATCCGGTGGGATCACCTCCCGGTTGGCCCGCATGCCGAGCAGCCTTTCGGCCAGCCGCGCGGTGGCTTCCTGCGCGGCATCCTCTGTGGCCATGGTGGTCTCCGTGCATCCGCTGGTTATGAATTCCGGACAGCGTTCGGGCCGCCCCTCCCAGCGTAGCGCGTGCTGCAGTGCGCCTCTGCGGAAAATAAGTATCAGAAATGGGCAACCAGGGCGCTAGTTGTGATGTATGTCCCACACCTAACCTTGAGGAACATCAGCACGGCGCACCGGGGATTCCGGTGGGTGGCCGCGCACCAGCCCGGCACCCCGACGCAGCAATCCGGGTGCACCGGTCCTGCATCTTCCTGAAGAACAAAGGAGTCCTTTATGCGCCCGAAAACGCGCGCTGCCGTCCTCTCTGCCGGGGCACTCTGCATCGCCTTGAGCGCCACGGCCTGTGCGGGCGCCGGCGGAGGCAATTCCGCCGGCAACCCCAACAGCATCAATGTGCTGATGGTCAACAACCCCCAAATGGAGGACCTGCAGAAACTCACCGCAGACAACTTCACCAAGGAAACCGGCATCAACGTCAACTTCACGATCCTGCCGGAGAACGATGTCCGCGCCAAGATCAGCCAGGAATTCTCCAGCCAGGCCGGCCAGTACGACGTCGCGTCGCTGTCCAACTACGAAATCCCGTTCTACTCCGCCAATGGCTGGCTGGCACCCCTGGACAGTGTTGCCAAGGACCCCGGCTTCGACCAGGCGGACATTCTCCCCGCCTATACGGCCTCACTCACCGGCGCGGACGGCAAGCTTTACGGCGAACCGTTCTACGGCGAATCATCCTTCCTGATGTACCGCAAGGACATCCTCGAGGCCAAGGGCCTCACCATGCCGGACAAACCCACCTGGGACCAGGTGGCGGACATCGCGGCGAAAGTGGACGGCGCAGCACCGGGGATGAAGGGCATTTGCCTCCGTGGCCAGCCCGGCTGGGGACAGGTCTTCGCGCCCCTGACCACCGTGGTGAACACCTTCGGGGGAACCTGGTTCGACAAGGACTGGAACGCCCGGGTCAACAGCCCGGAGTTCACGGCAGCCACCGAGTTCTACACCAACCTGGTCCGCCAGCACGGCGAAGCGGGAGCCGCGCAGGCTGGCTTCACTGAGTGCCTGAACAACATGAGCCAGGGCAAGACGGCCATGTGGTACGACGCAACCTCCGCAGCAGGCGCCCTCGAAGCCGACACTTCCCCCGTCAAGGGCAAGATCGGGTACGCCCAGGCCCCCGTCAAGGAAACCAAGTCCTCCGGCTGGCTGTGGACCTGGTCCTGGGCCGAGCAGGCTGCATCCAAGAAGCAGGACGCCGCCGGGAAGTTCATCGCCTGGGCCAGTTCCAAGGAATACGAACAACTCGTGGCATCCAAGCTCGGCTGGGCGAAGGTTCCGTCCGGCAAACGCATTTCCACCTACCAGAATGCCGAATTCCAGAAGGCAGCCCCGTTCTTCCAGGCCGAACGCTTTGCCATTGAGAACGCTGACCCCAAGAACCCGGGCACCCAGCCGCGGCCCGCCGTCGGAATCCAGTTTGTGGGCATCCCCGAGTTTGCGGCCCTGGGCACCACCGTCTCCCAGGGCGTCAGTTCTGCCATCGCCGGGCAGGGCACGGTGGCTGAAGCTTTGGCCAAGGGCCAGGACGCTGCCCAAAAAATCGGCAACAAGTACAAGTAGCACCAACCAAAACCGCAGGAGAATCCCATGACTACCGCAACGGCGCGTATCTCCCGACCGGGACATACCGCAGCCAAACCCGCACGAAGTGCCAAGTTGCGTGAACGCGCCATGGCCTGGGCACGGCGTGCGCCGCTGCTGCCCGCCCTGATCTTCCTTATCGTCGTCACCCAGCTCCCGTTCGTGGTGACCCTGTTCATCTCGTTCCTGAACTGGAACAGCCTGAGCCCCACCAAGACAGCCTTCGCCGGCCTGGAGAACTACGCCACGGTCCTCACCGACCCCGACCTCCGCCAGGCCATCTTCACCACCATCGTCCTCACCGTCTCCGTGGTCCTGGCCAGCCTGCTCATCGGACTGGGCCTGGCGCTGCTGCTGGACAAGAAGTTCCTGGGCCGGGGCCTTGCACGAACCCTGCTGATTGCACCGTTCCTGGTGGTCCCCGTGGCCGCGGCCCTCATCTGGAAGCACGCCCTCCTTAATCCCGCCTATGGGCTGGTCAACGGGATCCTTACCTGGATCTGGTCGCTTTTCGCGAACACCACGCCGCCGCAGCTTGACCTGCTCTCCCAGGCGCCCCTGATGGCTGTCATCGTTTCGCTGGTCTGGCAGTGGACGCCGTTCATGATGCTCATCCTGCTCGCCGGCCTGCAGTCCCGGCCCATGGACACCGTGGAAGCCGCCCAGATGGACGGCGCCACACCGTGGGCGATCTTCCGGCACCTGACCCTTCCGCACCTGCGCCAGTACCTGGAACTCGGCGGCCTGCTCGGCGCCATCTACATCGTGCAGAACTTCGACTCCGTGTTTACCCTCACCGCGGGCGGCCTGGGTACCGCAAACCTGCCCTACGCCATTTACCAGACGTTCTACTACGCCAACGAATACGGCCTGGCGTCCGCCGCCGGCGTCGTGGTGGTCATCGGCACCATCATCGTGGCCACTTTCGCACTCCGCACCGTCTTTTCGCTCTTCAAGAAGGAGGCAGCACGATGAGCACCCTTACTCCCGCCGCGCCCCAAAGCAGCACCCACGCCAGCCCGGGCAGCACGAGGGCACGCCGCGGCAAGACCCGGATGGACCCCACCCGCAACAACACCGCCGCCGGCATCGCTGCATGGCTGCTGGCCCTGCTCTTCGCCTCCCCGGTGGTGTGGATGATCCTGACCTCCTTCCACTCCGAGACGGACGCAGCCACCAATCCGCCGTCGATCGCGGCAAACCTGACACTGGACGCGTACCGGGAATTCTTCGGCGAAACCTCCGGCGTCAGCCCGTGGCCGTCCCTGATCAACTCCGCTGCCGCCTCCATCCTCTCCACGGTCCTCGTCCTGGTGCTGGCTATCCCGGCCGCCTACGCACTTTCCATCAGGCCGGTGAAGAAGTGGACGGATGTGATGTTCTTCTTCCTCTCCACCAAGATGATGCCCGTGGTGGCTGCGATCCTGCCGCTGTATCTTTTCGCGCGCACCGTCGGCGCCCTGGACAACATCTGGTTCCTGATCCTGATGTACACGTCCATGAACCTGCCCATCGCGGTCTGGATGATGCGGTCCTTCCTCGCCGAAGTTCCGGAGGAAATGCTCGAGGCGGCCCAGATCGACGGCGCCAACCTCCTGCTCATCCTCCGCAAGGTCATCGCCCCGGTGGCGATGCCGGGCATCGCCGCCACCGCCTTGATCTGCTTCATCTTCAGCTGGAACGAGCTGCTCCTCGCCCGCGTCCTCACCGGCGTGGTGGCAGGCACCGCACCGGTCTTCCTCACCGGCTTCGTATCCGGCCAGGGCCTCTTCCTCGCCAAAGTCTGCGCGGCCGCCGTCGTCATTTCCCTGCCGGTGCTGTTCGCCGGCTTCGCCGCCCAGGACAAACTCGTCCAGGGCCTCTCCCTGGGCGCCGTCAAGTAATTTGCCCGCCACTTTCGAAAGGAACATCCCGATGACCACCACCGCCCAGTCCCCCGCCCCCACCGCCGGCCTGCCCGCAACCATGCGTGCCAACATCCTGAAGGGCCAGGGCGACATGGCCATGGCAACCCTGCCGCTCCCGCAGCTCGACGCGGACCAGGTCCTGGTGCAGGTCGCCGCCGTCGGCGTCTGCGGGAGCGACGTCCACTATTACGAGCACGGCCGGATCGGCCCGTACGTGGTGGACCACCCGCTGATCCTTGGCCACGAGCTCTCCGGCCGGATCGCCGCCGTCGGGAGCGCCGTTGACCCGGCCCGCATCGGCCAACGGGTCGCCGTCGAGCCCCAGCGGCCGTGCCGCAAATGCAGGCAGTGCAAGGCCGGCCGCTACAACCTGTGCCCGGACATCAAGTTCTACGCCACCCCGCCGGTAGACGGCGCGTTCGCCGAATACGTCACCATCCAGTCCGACTTCGCCTACGACGTTCCGGACAGCGTCAGCGATGAAGCCGCAGCCCTGATCGAACCGCTGTCCGTGGGTCTGTGGGCCTGCGAGCGCGCGGAGATCAGGCCCGGCAGCCGGGTCCTGATCGCCGGCGCCGGCCCCATCGGCATCATCGCGGCCCAGGCAGCGCGGGCGTTCGGTGCAACCGAAATCTACATTTCCGACATCGCCGAGGACCGGCTGGCCTTTGCCCTGGAGCATGGGGCAACCCACGCCCTGAACGCCCGGACTGACAGCGCCGAAGGGCTCGACGTCGATGCGTTCATCGATGCGTCCGGTGCACCTCAGGCGGTCCGTTC
Source organism: Pseudarthrobacter niigatensis (assembly GCF_030812615.1). NCBI lineage: Bacteria > Bacillati > Actinomycetota > Actinomycetes > Micrococcales > Micrococcaceae > Pseudarthrobacter > Pseudarthrobacter niigatensis. Next base: position 93,471 of record NZ_JAUSTB010000012.1, read on the forward strand.
AGGAATCAAAGCCGTCGCCCCCGCCGGCAGGGTCATCCTTGTGGGGCTGGGGGCCGACGACGTCGAACTCCCCGTCTCCTACATCCAGAACCGCGAAATCTGGCTTTCCGGGGTCTTCCGCTACACCAATACCTGGCCGCTCGCCATCCAACTGCTCGCCGACGGCAAGGTGGACCTGGACGTCCTGGTGACGGGAAAGTTCGCCCTGTCCGAGTCTGAAGAGGCGCTGAAGGCAGGCAAGCAGGCCGGACAGCTCAAGGCCGTGGTTTATCCCGGCCGCTGACCACGGCACCACATCCCCACCAACACCCTGCAAGGAAGCAGCATGCCAACACCCTCCAACGCAACGGATTTCGCGGCCGGCGGTCCGCGGGTCACCGTGATCGGCGAGTCACTGGTAGACATCATCGATGACCCGCGGCGGGGGTTCGCCGGGCGTCACGCCCACCCCGGCGGCAGCCCCCTGAACGTTGCGGTGGGAACCGCACGGCTGGGCCTTGCGACAAGCCTGGTGACGCATTACGACGACGACGCCTACGGGCTGCTGGTCGATCAGCATCTCCGGTCCAACGGCGTCGCGCCGGTCCGGGGCGGCACTGCGCCCACCTCTACGGCAACGGCAACACTCGGCGACGACGGCGCGGCAACGTATGCCTTCCAAGTCACCTGGGACATTAACGGCGCGTCACTTCCCGCCCTTGCGGCAGTGGAAGCGTCCACGCACGTGCACACAGGTTCCATCGCCACGCTGCTTCCTCCGGGCAGCCACGCCACGCTTGCCCTGATGGAAGCGGCCCGGAGGAGTGCCACCGTCAGCTACGACCCTAATTGCCGCCCGGGTATCAGCCCCGGCGTTGCCTCGGCCCGGCGGCAGGCTGAGGATTTCGTGGCCGCGAGCGACGTCGTGAAGGCAAGCGACGAGGACCTGGGCTGGCTTTATCCGGAACGGACTCCCGACGAGTCGCTGGCGGCCTGGCTGGAGCTCGGGCCCGCATTGGTAGCCCTGACCCGCGGCGCGCAGGGGCCTGTGCTCATGACCAGGCAGGGCCGGGTGGAACTGCAGGGCGAACCTGTTGACGTGGCAGACACGGTCGGGGCGGGGGACTCCTTCATGGCCGCCCTGATCGCCGGCCTGTCGCAGTTGGATCTCCTGGGAGCCGGGGCAAGACCCCGCCTGGCGGCCCTTGCTCCCGGTGGCCTGCACGTCCTGGCGGCCTACGCAAACAGGGCCGCGGCCATCACCTGTTCCCGCCCCGGCGCCGACCCGCCCGGCAGGGCGGAGCTGGGGACGGCATCGCCTGACGCGGACGCCTGCTTGCGGACCCAGCCGCGTCGCATCAGGCGTGCAGGCTAGCAGGCGGCAGGCGGCCGCTCCGCGCCGGGCATGAAAAAGCCGGACACAGGCCAAAACGTGCGATAGCTTGGCAAGCAGTCACAACAACTTTCGAAACCAGGCAGGCACGCATGGACGCGGACGTCATCATCATCGGCGGCGGCCTGGCCGGGCTGGTGGCCAGCAACGAGCTGGTCCGCGCCGGCAAGCGCGTGGCCATAGTGGAGCAGGAAAACGCCGCCAACCTGGGCGGGCAGGCGTTCTGGTCGCTGGGCGGCCTGTTCCTGGTGGACACCCCCATGCAGCGCCGGCTGCGCGTAAAAGATTCCTTCGAGCTGGCGTGGCAGGACTGGCAGGGCTCGGCGCAATGGGACCGGCTGCACGGCCCGCACCCGGAGGACGAGTGGGCCGTGCAGTGGGGCCGGGCGTATGTGGAGTTCGCCGCAGGTGAGAAACGCTCCTGGCTGCAGGAGCAGGGCGTCCGGTTCACGCCGCTGGTGGGCTGGGCCGAGCGCGGGGACGGCAGGGCCGGCGGCCACGGCAACTCGGTCCCGCGCTTCCATGTCCCGTGGGGCACCGGTACGGGGGTGTCGGAACCGTTCGCGGACAAGGCGCGCGAGGCTGCCGCGGCAGGCAGCATCACGTTCTACTTCCGGCACCGGGTGGATGGTCTAAGCTACGACGGCGGCACGGTCACCGGGGTGCGCGGCGCCGTGCTGACACCTGATGCGTCGCCGCGTGGGGTGTCCTCCAACCGGGACATTGTTGGGGACTTTGAGCTGCGGGCGCAGACGGTGGTGATCGCTTCCGGCGGGATCGGCGGCAACCATGAGCAGGTGCGGCGCTGGTGGCCGGACCGGCTGGGAACACCGCCGCGCAGGATGGTCACCGGAGTTCCGCAGCACGTGGACGGGCGGATGCTGGATATCGCCGACCAGTCCGGGGTGCGGCTGGTGAACCGGGACCGGATGTGGCATTACACCGAGGGGATCCAGAACTGGAACCCCATCTGGCCGGACCACGCCATCCGGATCCTGCCGGGCCCCTCCTCCATGTGGTTCGACGCGCTGGGCCGGCGGCTCCCCTCCCCCGGCCTGCCCGGGTACGACACGCTGGGCACCCTCCGCTTCCTCCGGACCACACCGGACATCCAGCAGTACAGCCATTCCTGGTTCATCCTCAACCAGCGGATCATCGAAAAGGAGTTCGCCCTCTCCGGCTCCGAACAGAACCCGGACATCACCAACCGGGACCTCAAGCTCCTGCTAAAGACCCGGCTGCGCCGAGGCGCGGCCGGCCCCATCGAGGCCTTCAAGGAGCGCGGCGCGGATTTCATTGTGGCGGATACCCTGGCGGACCTGGTCCGCGGGATGAACGCCCTGACGGACCAGCCGCTGCTGGATGAAGGGCAAATATCGCGGCAGATCGAGGAGCGCGACGCCGAAATACGGAACCCCTATTCCAAGGACGCCCAGCTAACGGGCATCCGCAACAGCCGCCGTTTCCTGGGCGACAGGCTGTTCCGTACTGTCAGGCCGCACCGGATCCTGGACCCCGCCGCAGGTCCGCTCATCGCCGTGCGCCTGCATGTGGTCACGCGCAAAACGCTGGGCGGGATCCAGACCAACCTCTCCGGCCAGGCACTGGACCGCGACGGCGATCCCATTCCCGGGCTCTATGCTGCCGGCGAGGCCGCCGGCTTCGGCGGCGGCGGCGCCCACGGGTACAACGCACTCGAAGGCACCTTCCTGGGCGGCTGTATCTTCACCGGCCGGACCGTGGGGCGGTCCCTGGCGCAAGCGCTGTAAGCTGCGCCCGCACCAGCCGGAATTCGGGCAGCGCCTCCCATTCGGGCGGGAGGGTGTTGCGCTTCCCGTCCGGCCGGAATCCCTGCTTCAGGTAAAACGCCAAGGCTCGGGGATTGTCCTCGAGCACCCACAGGTACGTGGGGGCGGGGCCGACGGCGGCGCTCACCAGTGCTGCCCCCAGGCCAGTCCCATAGGTCCGCCGGAGTGTGTAGATCGAGTACAGTTCCAGGGCTTCAGGGGCGTCATCCTCGCGTCCGGGACCGGCGTCCGCGTAGCCCACCAACTGGCCGGAGTCGTCGAACGCAAGGATGCGCGGCTCCTCGGTGTCCAGGAAAGCCCGCCGCCGTTCCACCCGTTCCGGGATGGCCGCCCTGCGCTGCTGGAAAAAATCCGGCGACAGCAGGTGCGGGTAGCACTCCTCGTGAGCCTGCGTCTGCATGAGCACCACCGCTTCGGCATCCCCCGGCGTGGCCTGGCGAAGTTGAAAGTCCATTGCGCCAGCCTAGGCAGCGGACCGGGCACTCCGCGGTACTTAATCCCGGTGCACTTAAGATGAGGCATGGACTTCGAGGGCGTGCTGTTGACGGCGGTGGGGGCGGCACTGATCCTGCTGATGATCGCCGACGTCTTCCACACCCTGCTTTATCCGCATGGTTCAGGACCGGTGGGCCGGACCATCATGCGCGGGTTCTGGCTCCTGTCCAGGAAACTCAGGGGCGGTGCCTCCTCCGTCGCCGCGCCGCTGGCCATGGCTGCGGTCATCGCCGCCTGGGCCACCCTGGCCGCGGTGGGTTGGGCGCTGCTGTACCTTCCGCATTTGCCCGCCGGCTTCTCCTACTCCAACGACATCCCCCGCAAGGCCGACTTCGCCGAGGCGCTGTACATCTCGCTGGTGGCACTCTCCACGGCGGGATTTGGCGAGATCGTTGCCGTCCATCCGATACTTCGGCTGGTGATGGCCTTCCAGGCGGTGGCCGGTTTTGGCCTGCTCACGGCCACGGTTTCCTGGATCCTGCAGACCTACCCGGCACTGAGCCGGCGCCGCGCCCTGGCCCACCAGCTGAACCTGTTCCGGGAAGCGGCCGGCCCCGCCGGCATCGCCTCCCTGGAAGCCCGCCACGCGGCGGCACTGCTGGAGTCGATGGCCGAAAATGTGGCGTCCGTCAGCATCGACCTCCTGTCGTTCCACGAAACGTACTACTTCCACGAGGTGGAACAGCGGGGATCGCTGCCGGCCACCCTCGCCTACGCCCACCAGTTGGCGTCAGAAGCCCAGGACAGCGACAACACCGAACTTCGGTTTGCGGGTCGGATGCTCTACGCGGCCCTGGAGGACCTGGCAGGCGTGCTGCGCGGGAAGTTCGGCCATGTGGGAGACACGTCCTCCGACGTGTTCGACCACTACGAGCTCCACCACCGGCACCGGCGGCCCCCGGCTCCGCGAAGCTGACGTCCACTTGCTAGGGTCTGCGTATGGCCTCCCACTTCCACTCCATGGACGACGTCATCCACGAGCCTGAGCGCGTCCAGTTCGAGTTCTTCCTGGATGAGCACCGGGCAGGGCTCAACGCCTGCCTGGATGGGCTGACCGAGGAGCAGGCACGGCGGCGGCTGGTCCCGTCCCGCACCACGCTGCTGGGCCTGGTAAAGCATGCCACGTTCGTGGAGAAGGTCTGGTTCGATGAGGCCTTTACCGGCCGCCCGCGCCGCGAGATCGGCATCCCTGCCACGCCGGACGAGTCATTCATCCTGGATGCCGGCGACACCATCGCCTCCGTCCGGGCAGCCCACCGGGAGGCCTGCGCCGCGTCCCGGGCCGCGGCCGCTCCCCTTGGCCTGGATGACGTGGTAACCGGGAACAGGCGGGGACCCGTCCCGCTGCGCTGGCTGTACCTGCATATGCTTCGCGAACTGGCGCAGCACTGCGGCCACGCGGACATCCTGCGCGAACAGATCCTGGCGGAGGAAAGCACCGGCTGACGCGGCGTGGATCGGTGCTTCGTCCTTCGACCGGTTGGATCCCGCCAGGCATCTCCCTGCCACCATCAGCAGGTCGGCGCAGCCAGTCACGCCACCAGCCGCGCCACCAGCTCGCCCCGGCTGCCGACCCCCACCTTCCCGAAGACCGATTTCAGGTGGTCATGGACCGTGTGCGGTGAGATAAACAGGTGACGGGCGATTTCCGCCGTCGAGCTGCCCGTCAGCACCTCGAGGCACACATCGCGTTCCCGGGCTGTGACGCCGTACGCCATCAGCAGCAGGCTCGCGAGTTCGTGGGTGGTGGCCGGTTCAACGGTGACCACCATCTGCTGCGGGTCATCGCCGGTGATCAGCCGGCTGGCCTGCAGCACCACCCAGTTGTTCGCGGCGTCCCGCATCCGTGCCCGGGCTGTCCCGGAAACTGCCGCGTGGGCCTGCGCCACCACCGCATAGAGCGTCTGGCTGAACCGCCCCGGCGCCGCATCCTCCACGGCTGCGAGCCAGGAAGCGGCCGCGGGGGTAGCGGCGCGCAGGTCGCCGTGCAGGCCGGCCAGCACAATGACGGGCCCGACGGCGGCCGGTCCGGCGGCGCGCGCCACGCGGACCACGGCGCGGGTCGCCGCAGCCAGGGTGGCGGTGATGGCGGAGAGGAACTCCACCTCCCGGTCGGTGAAATCCCGGCCGGCTTCCCGGAAGATGCTGCCCACTCCCCAGCACGCCTCGTCCACCCGGAACGCGGCGCGGAGCTCGTGTTCCAGGCCCAGCGGCCTGAGCAGGTCGTTGATCCGGACGCTGCCGGCCACCTCCCGGTGCGGCGCGTCCGAGATCCTGGCCACGGGCCGTGGACGCCGCAGGAGTTCCACGAAAGTGTTCGGCTCCCGGCCGGTGTACTCCGACTGGGCAAACCGCAGGAAGTACTCCTCGAACTGGTGGCTGGACACCGGCCATGGCTGCCAGTTGGAGATGGAGGTCATCGCCATCGAATCGGGGTCGACGCCGGCCCAGCAGCCCTGCTCGAACGGTACCTCCCGCTGCACGACGGCGAGCGCCGAGGCGTAGAGGTCTGCCAGGTCTATCCCGGCGGCGGCCATGGCCGCTATCTCCCGCCGGGCACGCTCCGCGCGCTCCTCCCACATACTTCCAGTATCGTCCCGGCGGCCAGTGCGGCAATCCCCTGGTTGGGGGGATTCCAGTGTGCCCAGAAACCCCCGGCGAGGGGATCGCAACCGTGCGTTCCGTCGTCGTACTTTCCCTGTATGGATGCCGGGCACCGGGCCCGGCGTCCGGCACCCAGGGGAGGCTCACATGGGACAGGCACGTGATGCCATGGACCGCCTGATGGCGGCCATGGACGCAAAGGACAGGGACGCTTTGGCCGGCTGCTATGCCGAGGACGCGGTCATCCGGACCCCTGACCAGGCCGGCATCAGCGGCCGGACGGCGATTGCGGACTATTACTCACACTTCTGGGAGGCGATGCCTGACGTCAGGTACGAACGGACAGCCACACATGAGGCCGGGGACGTGGCCGTTGCCGAAGGCTTTGTGGTGGGCACGAACACCGGGCAGTTGGGCCTGCCTACGGGCGGTACGCTGCCGCCCACCGGTAGGCAGGTCAGGGTCAGGAGCTGCGATGTCACCGCGGTACAGGACGGCGTGGTCACATCGCACCATGCCTACTTCGACCAACTGGAACTCCTGGGCCAGCTCGGGCTGCTGCCCGAACCGGCCCAGGGGTAGTGGCTAGGCGCTAGACGCCGGCAGTTGCGGCGACATCCGGCGTCTCCTCCGACGCGCCGGCGAGCCGGAGCCAGGTGTCCACCACGGTGTCCGGGTTCAGGGACACGGAATTGACGCCCTCCTTCACCAGCCACTCGGCGAAGTCTGCGTGGTCGCTGGGGCCCTGGCCGCAGATGCCCACGTACTTTCCGCGGGCCCGGCAGGCCTTGATGGCCATGCTGAGCAGCTTCTTGACGGCCGCGTCCCGCTCATCGAAGCTGTTGGCCACGATGGCCGAGTCGCGGTCCAGGCCCAGGGTCAGCTGGGTCATGTCGTTGGAGCCAATCGAGAAGCCGTCGAAGTGCTCCAGGAACTCGTCGGCCAGCAGGGCGTTGGACGGCAGCTCGCACATCATGATCACTTCGAGGCCGTTTTCGCCGCGGCGCAGGCCGTTCTCGGCGAGCAGTTCGATGACGCCCTGCGCCTCGTCCAGGGTCCGCACGAACGGGATCATCAGCTTGACGTTGGTCAGGCCCATCTCGTTGCGGACAAAGGACAGCGCCTCGCACTCAAGGTCGAAGCAGTCCCGGAAGGACGGCTCCAGGTACCGGGACGCGCCGCGGAAACCGATCATCGGGTTCTCTTCGTGCGGCTCGTAGGCCGGTCCACCGATCAGGTTGGCGTACTCGTTCGACTTGAAGTCGGACATGCGCACGATCACCGGCTCCGGCGCGAATGCCGCGGCGATGGTGGCCACGCCTTCGGCCAGCCGCTTGATGTAGTAGTCGCGGGGGCTGTCGTAGGCGCTGATCCGCTCCCGGATCTCGGCGGCCACGTCCTCGGGCTGGCTGTCCAGGTTCAGCAGGGCCTTGGGGTGGATGCCGATCTGCCGGTTGATGATGAACTCCAGCCGCGCCAGGCCCACGCCGTGGTTGGGAAGCTGGGCGAAGGTGAACGCCTGCTCCGGGGTGCCGACGTTCATCATGACCTTCACCGGCGCCTCGGGCAGCTGGGTGATGCCGGTTTCCTCAACACTGAAGTCCAGCAGGCCCTGGTAGATGGTGCCGGTCTCGCCGTCGGCGCAGGAGACAGTGACCTCCTGGCCGTCGGACAGCGAGTCAGTGGCGTTGCCGGTGCCCACGACGGCGGGAATCCCCAGTTCGCGGGCGATGATGGCGGCGTGGCAGGTACGGCCGCCGCGGTTGGTGACGATGGCGGAGGCTCGCTTCATGATGGGTTCCCAGTCGGGGTCCGTCATATCCGCCACCAGGACGTCGCCGGTCTGGAAGGAGGCCATCTGGTCGATGGAGGTGAGGATCCGGACCTTGCCGGCGCCGATCCGCTGGCCGATGGCACGGCCCTCCACCAGCACGGGACCGCTTTCGTTCAGGCGGAACCGGCTCATGCTGCCGGGGGCGCGGCGTGACTGCACGGTTTCCGGGCGTGCCTGCAGGATGTACAGGCCGCCGTCGGTCCCGTCCTTGCCCCACTCAATGTCCATGGGACGGCCGTAGTGCTTCTCAATGGCGACGGCGTGCCGTGCAAGCTGCTCCACGTCGTCGTCCGTCAGGCTGAAGCGTGCGCGCAGGGAGTCCTCGACGGGGACGAAATCGATGGTGCGGCCGATCTCGCTGCTGTTGGTGTACGTCATCTGCAGGGCCTTCTCGCCGAGGCCGCGCTTGAGGATCGCCGGGCGGCCGGCCTCCAGGGCGGGCTTGTAGACGTAGAACTCGTCCGGGTTCACGGCACCCTGCACCACGGCTTCGCCCAGCCCGTAGGAGGAGGTGACGAACACGGCGTCCTGGAAGCCGGACTCGGTGTCCATGGTGAACATGACACCGGACGCACCGACGTCGGAACGCACCATGCGCTGGATGCCGGCGGAGAGTGCCACCTCGGCGTGCTCGAACTTGTGGTGCACGCGGTAGGCGATGGCGCGGTCGTTGTAGAGGGAGGCGAAGACGTCCTTGATGGCCTGCAGGATGTTCTCGATCCCACGGACGTTCAGGAAGGTTTCCTGCTGCCCGGCGAAGGAGGCATCGGGGAGGTCCTCCGCGGTGGCGCTGGACCGTACGGCCCAGGACAGGTCGGCGGAGCCGGCGTGCTTGTCCACCAGCTGCTGGTACGCCTCGCGGACCTGCGCCTCGAAGTCCGGCAGGAAGGGGGTATCGCGGACCAGGGAGCGGATTTCCTGGCCGGCGGCGGCCAGGGCCGTCACGTCATCGGTGTCCAGACCCACCAGCCGGTCGGCAATCTTCTGGTCCAGGCCGGAATCGGACAGGAACCTGCGGTACGCGTCGGCCGTGGTGGCGAACCCGTCCGGAACCTGGACGCCGGCAGAGGTCAGGTTCTGCACCATCTCGCCCAGGGAGGCGTTCTTGCCGCCCACCTTGTCCAGGTCCTTGAGTCCGAGTTCAGAGAACCACAGAACGTCAGTCGTCATATTTACTGCTCCTTTGCAGAGGGTGGCGTAGGCATCGCCGGCCGCGCACGGTAGTGCCGGCCGGAAGAAAGATCCAGCTAACAGTTTCAGGTCTGCAGCGGACTTTCCACATGATGTGCGCTACGCCACGTTTGTGAAATTCCGGGCTAGTGCTTGAGGTTCATCCGCTGCAGGATGGTGGCCGCCATCTCCTCCACGGAGACGGTGGCCGAATTCAGGTACGGAATGCGGTGCGAGACGTACAGCTGCTCGGCGCTGCGCAGCTCAAAACCGCACTGCCGCAGGGACGCATACGGGGAGCTGGGCCGCCGTTCGGTCCGGATCTGGCTGAGGCGCAGCGGGTTGGAGGACAGGCCGAAACACTTCGACACGAAAGGCCGCAGCGGCTTGGGCAGCCCGTCGTGCTGGAAGTCTTCATCCACCAGTGGAAAGTTTGCGGCGAAGATCCCGTGCTGCAGCGCCAGGTACATGGTGGTGGGCGTCTTGCCGCACCGGGACGGGGCCACCAGGATCACCTGGGCCTTCTCCAGCGCACGCAGGCTCTGCCCGTCGTCGTGCTCCATCGCGTACTCCACCGCCGCCATCCGGGACTGGTAGCGCGCGGCGTTCCCCAGCCCGTGCGCCCGGCCCGGTTCGCCGCTGGCCGGTGCCCCCAGCGCCTGTTCCAGGACCCCCACGTGCGTACCGATCAGGTCCACGATGACACCCTTGCAGCCGGCCAGGATCTGCCGTATCTCGCTGCTGACGGCGGTGGAAAAGACCAGCGGCTGCGGCCCTGTGGCAGCCAGGCCGTCAATGGTCCGCACTACGGAGCGGGCCTGTTCAGCCGTGGTGATGAAGGGGATGGTGACGCGGTCGAAGTTGTCCACGGGGAACTGCGTCAGCAGCGTATTCCCCAGGGTTTCCGCGGTGATGCCGGTGCTGTCCGACAGGAAGTAGACAGGCCGTAGAGCAGCAGTGGTCATGGGATGACTCTAGCGGGCAATGATGACGTCCAGCCTGCGCGGGCCATGGACGCCTTCCACGCGTTCAAGCTCGATGTCGCTTGTGGCACTCGGCCCGCTGATCATCGTGATGGGCCGGGTCCCGTCGATCCGGCCCAGCGCCTCGGGCAGGATCCCGGTAATATCGGCGGCCTTCACCACGCAGATATGGTGGTCCGGGACCAGGCTGATGGCGCGGCGGCCCTGGTTGGCGCTGCCGTCCAGGATGATGGTTCCCGTCTCCGCGACGGCCACGGCGCTGCCGGTGACCACGGCATCGATGCCATCGAGCTCGGCGACGCTGAGCGGTGCCGCCGGAGAGTCGACGCGGCGGCGGGACCCGCCGCCGCCGCCTTCATCGGTCCCTGCCAGCCACCCGGCGTCGAACCCTTCGGGCACGACGAAGCTGTTCGCCCCGTCAAGGAGCGAGGCAATCCGTGCGGGCACCTCCGTTTCCGGAACCACCGCCACCTGCGCCTTGTAGTCCACCAGCCGGTCCACCAGGAGCTCGATGAGTGCGTCCGTGTCGAGTTCGGATGCTGCCCGGTAGTCCCGCGGAATCTGCGGCGCCTGCGGGCTGTCCTGCAATGCGGCCCTGATCCGGGAGAGGATGTCTTCGCGTGCGGTCATTGCGGGGTTTCCTTTGTGTCTGGGGACGGCGTGCGGGACGGACCGGCTTCCGGTGTGCCGGGAGCGTCGCCGGCGTTCCGGTGTTCCTTGGCCCACCAGTCCCGGAATGACTGTGCCGGCGGCGCCGGGATGTCGCGGCTTTGGGTCCAGCCGGCGGCGATGCCGGGCAGCTTGGTGATCTTCCTGTCCGGCCCCGCAGCCAGGCGGCCCAGCGGCAGCCCCTTCTCCACCAGGCCCAGCCGTTTGCCCGAGGACAAAGCCCAGGATGCGGCTTTCATGCCCACGTCCATCTGGCTGGGGACCTTCTTCTTGCCGCGTTTGCTGTCCACATCCACGCTGCGCAGGTGCACCAGGATGTCCGGGATGTTGATCTTGACGGGGCAGGCGTCGTAGCAGGCACCGCACAGGGAGGAGGCGTACGGCAGGGAGTTGTTTTCTTCCGCCTGGATGCCGGTGAGCAGCGGGGAAAGAATCGCGCCGATGGGACCCGGGTAGGTGGAGCCGTAGGCGTGGCCGCCCGTGCGCTCGTACACCGGGCAGACGTTCATGCAGGCGCTGCAGCGGATGCAGTGCAGGGCGGAGCGGCCCATTTCATCGGCGAGCGCGGCGCTGCGGCCGTTGTCCAGGAGCACCAGGTGCACGTTCTGCGGCCCGTCGCCCTCCGTCACTCCGGTCCACAGGGAGGTGTACGGGTTCATCCGTTCCCCGGTGGAAGAACGCGGGAGCAGCTGCATGAACACTTCCAGGTCCTGCCAGGTGGGCAGCAGCTTCTCGATGCCCATCACCGTGATCAGCGTTTCCGGAAGCGTGAGGCACATGCGGCCGTTGCCTTCGGATTCCACGACCGCCAGGGTGCCCGAATCGGCAAGGGCAAAGTTGGCCCCGGACACGGCTACCTTCGCCGTGAGGAACTTCCGGCGCAGGTGCTCGCGGGCAGCCATGGCCAGGACGGAGGGATCGTCGGTCAGCGCAGGATCGGCACCGGGCATTTCACGGAGGAAGATGTCCCGGATTTCGGTGCGGTTCTTGTGGATGGCGGGAACCAGGATGTGGCTGGGCTTGTCGTGGTCCAGCTGCACGATGAGCTCGGCGAGATCGGTTTCGAAGGCCCCGATGCCCTGCTCCTCGAGGTACTCGTTAAGACCGATTTCCTGGGTGGCCATGGACTTGATCTTGACCACTTCGGTTTCGCCGGTGTCCCGGACCAGTCCGGCCACGATTTCGTTGGCTTCCCCGGCGTCGCGTGCCCAGTGGATCACGCCGCCGCGTGCGGTGAAGTTCGTTTCAAACTCCTCCAGGAGCTCGGGCAGCCTGGACATCACCGCCTGCTTGATGGCGGACCCCGCATCACGCAGCTGTTCCCAGTCAGGCAGTTCGGAGACCACCGCCTGGCGCTTGTCGCGGATGGTGTGGGTGGCATGGCCAAGGTTGGCGCGCAACTGCGCGTTGCCCAGTTCACGGTGCGCCGCCGTGGGGAAGGACTCCCCGGCGAACAGGTTGCCTGAGCCGAAGGCCGGCAGGGAGGGCATTCCCAGGAAGGTGGTCATCGCAGGGCCTTTCCGGTGGAGACGCGGACTTCGCCGGTGACGGACGCCGGTTCTTCCAAGGTGCTGGCGAGGATTTCAGCCAGGTGGAGGGTGGTGGTGGAGCTGCCCTGGCGGGACAGTCCGCCGCCGATGTGCATCAGGCAGGAGGCGTCCCCGCCGGTGCAGAGCTCGGCCCCGGTGGACTCGATGTTGGCCGCCTTGTCCTGGAGCATGGCCGACGAAACATCGGCGTTCTTCACGGAAAACGTGCCGCCGAAGCCGCAGCACTGGTCCTGTTCGGGCAGCTCGGCAAGGTCGATTCCCTGCACGGTCCGCAGCAGGCGGGACTGCCTGTCCCCGAGCCGCAGCAGCCGCATCCCGTGGCAGCTGGGATGGTAGGTCACCCGGTGCGGGAAGTAGGAACCCAGCTGCGCCCCGGCGTCGGTCACGCCCAGCACGTCCACCAGGAGTTCGGACAGCTCGTAGGTTTTGGTGCCGACGGCGGTGGCCCGGGCTTCCAGGGCAGCGTCGCCGCAGGCGCGCGCCACCATGGGGTGCTGGTGCTTGACCGAGGCCACGCAGGACCCGGACGGGGCGACGGCGACGTCGTAATCCGAGGTATCGAATGCGGCCACGTGGTTGGCGACCACCGGGACAGCTTCTTTGAGGTAGCCGCTGTTGACGTGCATCTGGCCGCAGCAGGCCTGGCCGGAGGGGAACACCACTTCGTGTCCCAGCCGCTCCAGGATCCTGACTGTGGCCTTCGCCGTGGCCGGGTACATCGCGTCCACGATGCAGGTGGCGAACAAGGCAATTCTCATGACGGCCTTCCGGAAGGGTGAGGGTATGGTCTGACCACAGTAGACCACGTGATGGCGGCCACTGACAACCCCGCCGGCGGAGGGTGAACCGGCTCACATCTTGGCCGAAAGTGGGCTACACTTCTGTGGTCGGACCATTGTGGTCTGACCAAAGCCATCCCCATCGCCCTCATCGTGGAGGAACTTCGTGGACCACTTCACCCCCAGCACAGACCCGGTGCTGAACAGCGTTGCCTGGTCGGCCATCGTCGGCCTGCTGCCGCTGCTGACCTTCTTTGTCCTTCTCGCCGTCGTCAGGACCAAAGCCCACGTGGCCGGGGCCTTCGCCCTGCTGGTGGCCCTGGCGGTAGGCATCCTGGCTTTCAAGATGCCCGCCGGACTGGCGCTTCTGTCCGCCACCCAGGGCGGAGTCTTCGGCGCCTTCCCTGTGCTGTGGATCGTGGTCATGGCCGTCTGGCTCTACCAGGTCACGGTACTTAGCGGCCGATTTGAAGACCTCCGGCGGGTGTTCGATGTCATTGGCGGCGGCGACGTCCGGCTGCAGGGCGTCCTGATCGCGTTCTGCTTCGGCGGCCTGCTCGAGGCCCTTGCCGGCTTTGGTGCGCCCGTGGCCATCACCGCCACCATGCTGCTTGCCCTGGGACTGCCCCCGCTCCGGGCCGCTGCTGCCGTGCTGGTGGCAAACACCGCCCCGGTCGCCTTTGGTGCCATGGCCATCCCGATCACCACTGCTGCCGGACTCACCGGCCTGCACGCCACGGACATTGGTGCCATGGTGGGCCGCCAGGCGCCGTTGCTGGCAACCTTCGTTCCGCTGATCCTGCTCTTCATCCTGGACGGACGCAAGGGTTTGAAGGACTGCTGGCCGGCCGCGCTGGTCATCGGATTCTCCTTCGCCGCAGCGCAGTTCCTCTGCTCGAACTTCTTCTCCTACGAACTCACCGACATCATGGCTTCGCTGGTGGGCCTGGGCGCGGCTGTGCTGTTCTTCCGCTTCTGGAAGCCCCGGGGCACCACAGCAGCGCGTGACCGGCTGGGCGTCGCCGCGGAGGCCGCTGCGGCCGGCACCACACCGGCAGGCCAGGGTCCGCGAAGCGCCCGGTCCGGCAGTGTCGCCACCGTAGAGGCGGCCGACGGCGAAAGCCTCACCCCGGCACGCACGTGGCTGGCACTGTTTCCCTACTTCCTGGTCATTGTGGTGTTCGGCATCGCCAAACTGTGGAAGCTCGGCGTCGACCTTCCGGCTGCCCTCGCCGCCACCGATGTCAAGGTTCCATGGCCTGTCCTGCACGACGCCCTGGTGGGCGCCGACGGCAAGCCGCTGTCCTCCACCGTCTACGTCTTCCAGTGGCTGTCCAGCCCGGGCACGCTCCTGCTGATCACGGGGTTGATCGTCGCGGCCGTCTACGCCCGCTTCGATGACCGCGGCCGCTTCCACATGACAGTAGGCAACGCCGTGGCCGAAATCGGACGGACCATCTTCAAGATGCGCTGGGCCGGCCTGACCATCATCACGGTGCTCGCCCTCGCCTACGTCATGAACAACTCGGGCCAGACGGTCTCGATCGGCGTCTGGCTGGCCGGCACCGGAAGCTTCTTCGCGTTCCTCTCCCCGGTGCTCGGCTGGTTGGGCACGGCCGTGACAGGTTCGGACACCTCCGCGAACGCACTGTTTGCCAAGCTGCAGCAGACCGCCGGCCTGAATGCAGGCATCGACCCGAACCTGCTCGTGGCCGGCAATACGGCGGGCGGTGTGGTGGGCAAACTCATCAGCCCGCAGAACCTCGCCATTGCCGCCACCGCCGTGAACCTCGACGGCCAGGAGTCCGTCCTTCTGCGTAAGGTAGTCGGATGGAGCGTGGGGTTGCTTCTGGTGCTGTGCACCATCGTCTACCTGCAGTCCACCCCAGTCCTGGGCTGGATGCTCCCCTAGCCAGTACCCGCGGCCACTTCCCGCGCAAAACCGGAGTGCGGGTCCACCCGGGGCCCGCACTCCCCCACCCAGAGGATCGCCCGTGACAACCCCCGCAGCCGGAGCAGCTCCCCGCCCTCGAACCCACGATGCGCTCCTGAAAGACATTGAAGCGGACCTGCGGGCCGGCACAATCAAGGTCGGAGACCGGCTCCCGGGCGAACGGACCCTGGCGGAAAACTATGGAATATCCAGGGCGTCCGTACGCGAGGCCATCCGTATCCTCGACGCCATGGGCGTGGTCCGCAGCTCGGTAGGCTCCGGTCCCACCTCCGGTGCCATTGTGGTCTCCGATCCGTCCGCCGGACTCTCCTCCGCCCTCCGGCTGCATGTTGCCAGCAACCGGCTGCCGGTCCAGGACATCGTCCAAACCCGTATCCTCCTGGAGACGTGGACTGCCCGGGCCGGTGCCGCGCGCGAAGGTGGCGACGCGGAGCGGAAACAGGCGGCCCAACTGCTGGAGGCTATGGACCAGCCCGAGCTGGACCGGGCAACCTTCCACGAGCTGGACGCCAGGTTCCATGTGGCGCTGAGTTCGCTTGCAGGCAACGAAGTCATGGCCACCATCATGGAGTCCCTCAGCGGCTCGATCGTGGGCTACGTCAAGGGAGCCATGGACGCGATGGAGGACTGGCCGGCGGTCCTGGCAGCCCTGCGCACCCAACACCACGGAATCTTTGATGCCGTCCAGTCCCGTGACGGCGAACTCGCCGCACGCCTGCTGCGCGAACACATCGAATGGTTCTACCAGCGCGCCGGGGACGCCACCCCGCCCCACCCCATTACCTGATTTCTTGGAGCCACGCATGAGAACCACAGCCGCAGGAGCCGAATCCCCCGTCCACCTGCTGGATCCGGATACCGTCAGCACGCGGGACCTGGACCGCCATGCCATGGCACATGACGCCTCGCACTACCTCCTGGTCCCGCAAGGGGTGGCCACCCCACGCAATGCCGCCGACGTTGGCGCCCTGCTCCGGCGCAGCCGGGAGCTTGGGCTTCCCGCCACCTTTCGTTCCGGTGGCACGAGCCTGTCCGGTCAGGCCCTGAGTGACAGCCTGCTGATCAACACCCGCCAGCATTTCCGCGGTGTTGAGGTGCTCGACGGCGGCGCCCGGGTCCGTGTCCAGCCCGGCGCCACGGTGCGCAGCGTCAACGCCAGGCTTGCCCCCTTTGGACGCAAGCTCGGCCCGGATCCCGCCAGCGAAATCGCCTGCACCGTGGGCGGTGTCATCGCCAACAACTCCTCAGGAATGGCGTGCGGCACTGAGCTCAACACCTACCGGACGCTGGAATCAATGGTGCTGGTGCTGCCCTCGGGCACGGTCATCGACACCGCTGATGCGGACGCCGACCGGCGGCTGCGCGAGCTGGAACCGGAACTCCACGAGGGGCTCCTGAAGCTGCGCCGGCGGGTGGTGGGAAACGACCAGTCCGTCCGCATCATCCGTTCACTGTTCTCGATGAAGAACACCATGGGCTACGGCGTGAACTCCTTCCTGGATTACGAACGCCCCGTGGACATCCTGATGCACCTGATGATCGGCAGCGAGGGAACCCTGGGCTTCGTGGCGGAGGCTGTCTTCCGGACCGTCGAGGTCAAACCCGCCGCCGCCACCGGGCTGCTGGTCTTCAACACCCTCGACGCGGCAATGGGAGCCCTGCCGGACCTGGTGTCCACCGGCCTTGCCACCATCGAACTCATGGACGCGGCAGCGTTGAAGGTGGCCCAGGCCGCCGCCGACGCCCCCGCCGCGATCCGTACCCTGCCGGTCCAAGGACACGCCGCGCTGCTGGTGGAACACCAGGGCTCGGACGCCGCCGAACTGTCCGGCAAGCGGGCAGGCTCGCAGCAGCTGTTCGACTCGCTGGACCTTGCAACACCCTTCGCGCTGACCTCGGACCCGAAAGACCGGGCTGCCCTGTGGCACGTCCGCAAGGGCCTGTACACGGCCGTGGCAGGCGCCCGCCCCTCCGGAACCAACGCACTGCTGGAGGACATCGTTGTCCCGGTTCCCGCCCTTGCCGGCACCTGCGGCGAACTGACACGGCTCTTCCACGAGCACCATTACAAGGAATCGGTGATCTTCGGGCACGCCAAAGACGGAAACGTCCACTTCATGCTCAACGAGCGCTTCGACGATCCGGACCAACTGCTGCGCTACCAGGCCTTCACCGACGAGATGGTGGACCTGGTCCTCGGCGCGGGCGGTTCACTCAAGGCCGAGCATGGGACGGGCCGGATCATGGCGCCTTTCGTCCGCCGCCAGTACGGCGACGAGCTCTATGGGGTTATGCAGGAAATCAAGCGGCTGATCGACCCGGCCAACCTCCTGAACCCGGGCGTGCTGCTCGCCGACGAACCCCTCTCCTACATCGAAAACCTCAAGGTGGCTCCCACCGTCGAGGAGGAAGTGGACCGGTGCGTCGAGTGCGGGTACTGCGAACCGGTGTGCCCCAGCAAGGACATCACGCTTACTCCGCGTCAACGCATCGTGCTTCGGCGCGACATTGCTGCCGCTGAGCAACGCGGCGACCACGCCCTCGCCGCCAGACTGCGCAAGGACTATGACTACGACGGCGTGCAGACCTGCGCTGCGGACGGCATGTGCGTCACCGCCTGCCCGGTGCTGATCAACACCGGGGACCTGGTCCGGCGGCTGCGCAAGGAAAATGCCAACACCGTCGCCGCGGCAGGCTGGAACAAGGCCGCCGAAAACTGGGGCGCCGTGACCGCCGGCGGCGGCCTGGCCCTGACTGTAGCCAAGGCCATGCCGGCGCCGCTGCCAAAGGCCGCCACCGCCGTCGGCCGTGCGCTGCTGGGACCGGAGGCGGTGCCCGCCTACGCCGACGTGCTGCCAGGCGGCGGTTCCAGGCGCCGGGAACGCCGGGACCCAGGCAGCGTGGCGGTGTTCTTCCCGGCCTGCATCGGCACCATGTTCGGCCCCGCGGAGGGCCCGGAAGGCAAGGGAAAGGGCTCGGCCCAGGCATTCCTGGACCTCTGCGAACGTGCCGGAGTGGGCATAACCGTCCCCGAAGGCATCGAGAGCCTGTGCTGCGGCACCCCGTGGAAATCCAAGGGCTTCTCCCAGGGCTACGACGCCATGACCGTGAAGGTCCTGGACCAGCTGTACGAGGCCAGCGGCCGCGGCAGGCTGCCCGTGGTGTGCGATGCCGCTTCCTGCACGGAAGGCCTGGAGACCATGAAGCGTCTTGCCGGCGCGGACGGGGAACGGTATGCCGGACTGCGCTTCGTTGACTCGGTGGAGTTCGTCCACCAGCACGTCCTGGGCCAGCTCACGGTGACCGCTCCCCTGGGTTCCATGGCCCTGCACCCCACGTGCTCATCCACCCAGCTGGGAACCAACCCCGCGCTGCTCGACATCGCCGGGGCCGTCACGGATGACGTGTTCGTGCCGCTCAACTGGGGGTGCTGCGCGTTCGCCGGCGACCGGGGCCTGCTCCACCCTGAACTCACCGACTCCGCCACCAACCGGCAGGCCGGCGAGATCAACGAGCGGGAGTTCGATGCCTATGCCTCCACCAACCGCACCTGCGAGCTGGGGATGTCCAAGGCGACCGGCCACTCCTACCGCCACCTGCTGGAAATCCTCGAGGAGGCCACCCGGCCCTGACGCAACCCCGCTAGACTGGCCGGGCAAGGACGGATTGGGGGATCCAGGACGGCGCAGCCGCTTGTTCCGCTGGTCGGTCGCCGCCAGCGGACCCAAGGACCATCATGACCTTCTTCCAGGACTTTCCCGTCCCTCCCCTGCCGCCCCGGCCGCGGACCACGAGGTACGTCCCGCCGCCGTGGGTGGCTGCACCCGCCTACGAACTGCCTGCCGTTGTCCATCTGGGCAGGTTCGTGAGCCGGACACCGGGAATGGTGGTGGCGGTCAAAGGCGCCGAAGTCTTCTCTACCGGGTGCCTGTTCAGTCTGTCCTGGCTCTTCCGCCGGACCGATCAATCCGATAGGGACTGGGACGATTTGCAGCCGCTGTTCTTCCAGCCCGGCAGGGGCTTTCGGGGGCGCAGCGAACGGCAGACCGGGCTGATGTTCGGCGTCGAATTCCCTGACGGTTCAAAAGCGAGCACCGGCAGCCAAATTCCCTACGGGCTGATGGAACCGGGCACCAACCCGGAGCCTCCGGTCCTCGCCCTGAACGGCGGCGGTGGCGGCGGGGGCGATGCGGAGTTCTCCGGCAGCGGCACCCTCTGGCTGTGGCCGCTGCCGCCTGCCGGGGATCTCCGGATGGTAGCCCAATGGACCGACTTCGGCCTGGCGGAAACGTCCTTGATGCTCGACGGCGGGGCCTTGCGTCAGGCGGCGGCGTCCGTTCAGCCGTACTGGCCGGAGGAGGAGCGCACTGATGGGTAACGCGACCGGACTTGTCCTGCTTGCGCTCTTCGGCGCGGTCTTCTTCTACATCCTGTACGGTGTGGTCCGCGCCGCCGTCCGCGACGGAATCCTCCAGGCGGATGAGCGGCGCAGGCGGCGTGCAGCGGACGAGTCGGAACGGCTCGGCGGTTAGCTGGTCAGCAGGCGGCTACAGGGTCCTCTTGTTCCGCAGCCTCTTCCTGCAGCGCGGACACAATGCTGCCGTAACCCTGCACGAACATCCGCCGGCCCTGGCCCTCGTCGGTCCATACCCAGATGATGGAGTAGTCGGAGGTCACGGCGTCCACCACGCCGGTGCCGGCCAGGGTTCCCTCGGCGAAGCGGACCCTGTCCCCCACCGCCAGCCGCGGATGCCTGGCCCGCTTCCTTCGAGGCCTGGGCGTGGCTGCTTTCCCTGCCATCGCAGGGTCTGACGGGCAGGTGCTGGTGTGCTGGCGCATCGGCTTCCTCTGGCTCGCGGGCGGACGGTCAGCTCATTACAACCCTGCCCGCTGCTCCCAGGTCACGCCACCAGGCGTGGTGCAGCAAGACTAACGCGGCGGTACTCCCGGATGCACAAACAGCCCCCTCGGAACGGAGTATGACTGCTCCGTTCCGAGGGGCCGTTGACGCCGGCGGACCCCAGTGAATACACCGCCAGGAAAGAATCAGTCCAAAGCCGCCACGGATCCCAGCGCGTCCCAAGCGAAGCTGGCCAGCCAGTGGGTGGACATGAAGTCGCCGCTCTCCAGCCCGTGGAGTCCGGCTTTCAGCAGCGGATCCAGCGCCTCGACCAGGACGGCAGCGGCGGCGGATGCCTCGGCGCTGCCGGATTCCCGAAGCGTGGCGATGATCCGGGCAACCTGCCCGGCCCGGGTCAGGTTCAGCCCGTGCAGGTGCACCAGGTAGCCGTCGGTTTCATCGGTGACGCTTACCGGCTGCAGGATGCGCGACTCCGCGGAAAGCCCCGGGAGGAACCCGGCGAACCACTCGGCGAACTCGTCCGCGGACAGCACGCGGCGCATCAGGTCCGCCTCGCTGAGTCCGGCGGACAGGAAATCCTGGCCGCTGAGCTCCCAGTCGCCCGGCCAGTCGCGGTCGTTACCGAACCAGCCACGTGCCGCTTCCTCGCACGCCTTTGCAGCATCAACGCGGCCCAGTGACCGGAACGCGTCCAGCATGTAGCCCACGCCGAATGCGGCGTTGGTGTGCAGCCCGTGGCGCACGGGGTACTGGGCCTTCTGCATCCACGCAGCGCTGAGGTCCGCCACGGCATCCACCAGCGGTTCCAGCGCAGTGCCCCACTCACGCAACTGCGCATCGGCGGACGCAGAGCACGTCGCGGCCAGCCGCATCAGCCATGCCCAGCCGTAGGGCCGTTCCCAGGACGGATTAGCCAGCAGGTAGTCCCGCTCCACGGCCAGCTTGGCCGGCGTGAGGTTGGCGCCCAGGGCTTCCCGGAGCGACGCCTCTGTGGGGCTATCCACCCAGGCCGCCGGGCCGTCGTCGGACGCTCCTTCCGGTGCAGCCCCGCCAAGGGGTGACCCGGGGGTGCCGCCCAGCAGGCTGGCCCCCAGCCAGTGCATGTGCACGCAGGAGTGCCAGTCGAAGGAGGTGTAGAACGCGGGGTGGATTTGCTCCGGGGTGGGCCGGTCCTCGGCCGACACCTGCGTGTGGTGCGCCGAGTGCGGGTAGGGCTCGGAGAGGTTGCCCAGCACCACGGCCGCGTAGTCCGGGGCCGCCTGTACGCGGAGGTCGTTGTCCATCATGCTCCTTAGAAAGCCGGGGTCGGCGAAGAGGTTTAGTGGAAGGCCAGGAAGTACATCAGGGCGATGTTCACCGCCAGCAGCGGGATGGCCGTGCCCACTTGCGCCGTGATGACGCCGTACTTGTTGTTCATCTCCAGCAGTGCGGACGGCACCAGGTTGAAGTTGGCGGCCATCGGGGTGCAGAGCGTGCCGCAGAAGCCGGCCAGCATGCCGATGGCGAAGATGATGGCGGGATCGCCGTGGAAGGTCTGCACCAGCACGGGCCAGCCAATCGCCGCGGTCATGATGGGGAAAGCCGCGAAGCCGTTGCCCATGAGCACCGTGAACAGGAACATGCCGATGCAGTAGACCAGCACGCCGGCGATCAGTGAGCCCTTGGGCAGCAGGCCTGAGGCCAGGTTGCCCACGGCGGTGCCCACGCCGGCTTTGGTGAAGAGGATGCCCAGCGTGGTGAGCATCTGCGGCAGCAGCGCAGCCCAGCCGATCGATTCCAGGATGCGGCGGCTTTCGAAGATGGGCGTCGCCGGGTTCTTCGGCTTCAGGATCACAAGGGCGACGATGACGGCGGCCACGGCGCCGATGGCCAGGGCCACCAGCGTGGTGTTCTTGGGGTCGAGCAGCGGGGTGCCGCCGATGTTCAGCACGGGTGCAGCCAGCACCAGGATCACGGTGACCAGCGGCAGCGTAAGGGCCGGGATGAACAGCTTGTTGCCGAAGCGCTTGGCGTAGGACTCGCGCTCGGGGCCGGTGGACGTGCGGTGCTTGCCGTGGCCCAGGAGGCCGGTGGAGGCCAGCACCACCAGGACCAGGACTGCGACGCCCAGGATCCAGCCGGGCGCGGTGCCTGCCTGGACCCAGGTGCTGTAGAAGAAGCACAGGCCCAGGATGCCCCAGAAGGCGGAGCTGCCCCAGCGGCGGGGGTGGTTGGTGTCGGCGGCAATCAGTGATGCCCACGCGACGAACAGAATGCCGATCAGCCAGTAGACGGCTTCAACGTTGATCATTTGGCTTCTCCTGCGGCTTCCTTCGGGGCGGTGAGCTCGTACTCGCGGTATTCCTTGTCCAGCTGCTTGTCCAGGCGCAGGAGCCGGAAGCCGTGGATGAGGAACGCTGCGATGGCGGTGGGGATGGCCCACAGGGCCAGCTGGAGCGGCTCCAGGTGGAGGTGGTACGTGGTGTCAACGAACGTGGTGATCAGCAGGATGGAGCCGACGGCCACGAACACGTCCTCGCCGAAGAACACGCCCACGTTGTCCGCACCGGCGGAATGGCCCTTGATCTTCTCGCTGATCTTTTCCGGCACGTGGCCGTAGCGGCGCAGCGCGGCGCCCTCAGCCATGGGGAACACCAGCGGACGGACGGTCTGGGCGTGGCCGCCGATGCTGTTCAGGCCCACGGCGGCGGTGATCTGGCGGACAGCCAGGTAACCGATGAGCACGCGGCCCGCGGTCAGCTTGGCCAGTCGGCCGATGAGGACCTTGGCCTGCTCCTGCAGCCCGAAGAACTCGATGATGCCCACCACCGGCAGCACCGCCACGAAGATGGTGACCGAGCGGCTGCTGGCAAAGCCGGTGCCGAAGGCATCAAGGATCTGCGCGGGGTTCATGCCGCCCAGCAGTGCGGTGACGATGCCGGCGACGGTGACGACAATCAGGGGGTTCAGGCGGATGGCGAAGCCAACGATCACCAGCAGCACCCCGATGAGTACAAGCATGACTATCCCTTCCCAGGGGACCCGTGAAGGGTCTTTCAAAATGGGGGCCGGCGCGTCAGTGAGGTTGGTCAGTTGGTGATGACGGCGCCGAGGGGCGGGAGCCCCGGTGCGTTGGAACTGCAGAGTTAAGTGAGCTGCAGAACAACGGTGTGATCTAAAGCATAGCTTTTTGTTCAACAATCCTGCAACCCCTTTTGAGAGGGGCTTGATTCAGCGGCCGACGGCGTCCAGCAGCTGGGCTTCGGCGCGGTCCAGGTAAGTGGCCAGGAAGTCCGCTGCCGCGGCTTTGTCTCCCGCCTCCAGCAGTTCCACGATGTGCGCGTTGTCCTCCACGTAGGGCTCATGGAAGGCCGGGTTGGCGGCCATGGAGTGGAACACGAGCCGCATCTCGGCCAGGACCTGTTCCATGAGGCTGTTGAGCCGCTCGCTGCCGGCCCGGTTCACGATGGCACGGTGGAAGTCCTGGTTGGCGCTGGCCATGCCGGGGATGTCCCCTTCCGCGGCGGCAGCCCTGGCCGCCTTGATGATGGTCGGCAGCGGCTCGATGGAGGTCTCGCCGGACCACAGCACCGCGGCCGGTTCCAGGAAGCGGCGCACCCGGTAGATTTCGCGGATGTCGTCCGGGGTGGGGTGGGCCACGAACACGCCGCGGTTGGGGATGCGGGTGACGATGTGCTCGGCATGCAACGCCGTGAACGCCTCACGCAGGGTATTGCGGGACACGCCAAGGGCCTCGCGGAGGGCTTCCTCCGCGAGTTTGGAGCCGGGCTTGAGCAGGCCAGCCTCGATCCGGCTGCGCAGCTGGGCGGCCACCCAAAGGCCGGTCTCGGCGTGCTTTGTGGTCCTGGCCTGGGCTTGGAGATCGGCCAGTACCTCGTCAAACGTCATGGCACCACGATATCCGGCAGGACACCGGTACCCTGTCCGCACCGGACGTATTCCGCCATCATGGTGACCATGACGTGGCTTGACGGCCTCCGGTTCGACCCGATCGCCCCGCTGCTGTCCAGCGGCCACCCTGCCGTGCGCGCCTGGGCCGTCCGCGAGCTGGTCCCCGGGCCGGGAGGGCTGCCAGCCGCTCCCGCGGGTGCGCCGGACGAGGCACTCTGGGACCTTCCGGTCCCCCGCCGGATCCTGCGGCACCAAGCGGCGGATGGGTCGTGGGCCTATCCGGGAAAACGGGCCCGGGACCGCATGGACTACGACCTGCTGGAGACCTACCGGCAACTCGGGTTCCTCGTCGAGATGTTCGGGCTCACCCGCCGGCATCCGGCCATCGCCGCAGCCGCCGGTTATGTGCTTTCACACCAGTCCGAGCTGGGTGACCTTCGGGGGATTTACGGCAACCAGGTGTCTCCCAACTACACGGGAGCCCTCATCGGGCTCCTGTGCAAGGCGGGGTACGGCGACGACCCCCGTGTAGAACGCGCGTTCAGCTGGCTTGAGGCGTCGCGGCAGGACGACGGCGGCTGGGCCCTTCCCATCCGCACCCGTGGGAGGAACCTGGACGCGCTGGACGAGCCGCAGACCATTCCCGGCGATCCGGCGCAGCCGTTCTCGCACCTGATCACCGGGGTGGTGCTCAGGGCCTACGCTGCCCATCCCGCGAACAGCGCAAGCACCTCCGCACAGAAGGCCGCGGAAATGCTGGCGGCCCGCTTCTTCGAGCCGGACGCCTATCCTGACAAGGGCCGCGTCTCCGACTGGACCGAGTTCTGCTTTCCCTTCTGGATGACGGACCTCGTTTCCGCCCTCGACGCCATCAGCATCATCCGCCCCGGCCTGCGAACGGAAAAAACCAACCAGGCGCGCGACTGGCTCTCCGCGCACCAGGAACCGTCAGGGCTCTTCACCGGCCACCTGCTCCGGGACAGGTTCCACGACCTCCAGCTCTGGTTCAGCCTTGCGGTGTGCCGCGTGTTCGCGCGGATGCCCTCGTGACGTGCGCTTAGGAAATCGTGGTGAGCACCTGCCCGGGCCCGACGGCGTCTCCGGCCGCGGCGTACAGCTCACCGACGGTCCCGGCACGGTGGGCGGCCACGGCCGTCTCCATCTTCATGGCTTCGAGCACCAGTACCGCTTCGCCTTCCTCGACGCTTGCCCCGGGCTCAGCCAGCCACTTGACCACGGTGCCGGCCATGGTGGCCAGCAGGTCGCCGTCGTTCTTCTCCTGCAGCGTCTCCCCGCTGGCCTCCTGGCCTTCCGCGCTCCGCCGGCCACCGCCGTCGAGCAGGGAATCCAGCAGCGCCTCGGGCAGTCCCAGCTCCATCCGTTTGCCGTCCACCTCGATGCCGATGGTCCGGCGGGGTTCATCCGGCGCGGCCGGGCTGAAGGCCGGGTCCGCGTCCAGGGCGGTGGCGAATTCGTTCTCAATCCAGGTGGTGTAGGTGTCCAGCCGGTCCTCGCGGGTGAAGTCCGGCGCCCCGACCACTGCCCGGTGGAAGGGCAGCACGGTAGCCAGTCCGCCGATCCGGAACTCCTGCAGGGCGCGGCGGGCACGCCGGAGGGCCTGCTGGCGGTCTGCGCCGGTGACCACCAGCTTGGCCAGCAGCGAGTCGAACTGCCCGGGCACCGTAGAGCCGGCACGGACGCCCGTATCCAGGCGGATCCCGGGCCCGGTGGGCACCTCGAAGGATTCCACGGTCCCGGGCGAGGGCAGGAATCCGCGGCCCGGATCCTCGGCGTTGATGCGGAATTCGAAGGCGTGGCCGCGCGGCTCCGGGTCCTCCAGGACGGGGAGCTGCTCCCCCGCCGCGATGGCCAGCTGGGCAGCCACCAGGTCCACGCCGGAGGTCTCCTCGGTGATCGGGTGCTCCACCTGCAGCCGCGTGTTGACCTCCAGGAAGCTGAGGAAACCGGAGCCGTCCAGCAGGTACTCCACGGTGCCGGCGCCGACATATCCGGCCTCCCGGCAGATGGCCTTGGCAGAGGCATGGATGGCGGCCCGCTGGTCCGGCGTGAGGAATGGCGCGGGGGCTTCCTCCACGAGTTTCTGGTGGCGGCGCTGCAGCGAGCAGTCGCGTGTGCCCACCACCACCACATTGCCGTGCGTGTCCGCGATGACCTGTGCCTCCACGTGGCGGGGGCGGTCCAGGAATTTCTCCACGTAGCACTCGCTGCGGCCAAAGGCTGCAAGGGACTCGCGGACCGCCGAGTCGAAGCTTTCCTCGATATCGGCCAGGTTCCGGACGACTTTGAGGCCGCGTCCGCCGCCGCCGAAGGCAGCCTTGATGGCCACGGGGAGGCCCACCTGCTCGGCGAAGGCACGGACCTCGTCGGCGCTGTCCACGGGCCCGTCACTGCCGGGTGCCAGCGGGGCGCCGGCCCGGACGGCCACCTCGCGGGCGCTGACCTTGTCGCCCAGCAGGCGGATGGTGTCCGGGGAGGGGCCGATCCAGGTCAGGCCGGCGTTCAACACGGCCTGGGCAAAGCCTGCGTTCTCGGACAGGAAGCCGTAGCCGGGGTGGACGGCGTCGGCGCCGCTCTTGGCCGCAATGGCCAGGATCTTGTCGATGTCCAGGTAGGTTTCCTGGGGCCTGGATCCGGCCAGCGAGTATGCCTCAGTGGCTGCTGAGACGTGCAGTGCGTCGGCGTCGGGGTCGGCGTAGACGGCCACGCTTTCCAGGCCTGCATCGTCGCAGGCATGGGCGATCCGGACGGCGATCTCGCCGCGGTTGGCTATGAGGACTTTACGCATGGGGGCTTTCCTTAGCTGTTTCGGGCAGTTCTGCCGGGGGTGCTGCAGCGGTGAACCGCACGGCGGCGCCCGGGGGAAGTTGGGCCGCTTTGTCCAGGTCCGCGTGGACGACGACGGCGATCACCGGGTATCCGCCCGTCACCGGGTGGTCGGAGAGGAAGAGGACAGGCTGGCCTTCCGGCGGCACCTGGATGGCACCCCGGACCGTTCCTTCGCTGGCCAGTTCACCGTCGCGGCTCCGGGTGAGGGCGTTGCCGTTGAGGCGCAGTCCGATCCGGTTGGACTGCGGCGTGACGGTCCAGTCCTGTTCCAGGAAGTCCTGCAGGGTTTGGGCACTGAACCAGTCCTGCCGGGGTCCGGGCACCACGCGGAGCACGGTTGGCGCGGACTGGTCCGGAAGGGGTGACGACTCGGGGTGGCCCACGATGCTGCCCGGCTTCGGTGCGAGCACGGGAAGGATGGTTCCAGCCTGGAGCGGTTCGGGCCCGATCCCGGACATGGTGTCTGTGGACCGGCTCCCCAGCGCGTCGGGGCCGCCGATCCCGCCGCGGACGCCGAGGTAGGAGCGGAGCCCTGCCGTGGGGTTTCCCACCGTCAGCCTC
This sequence comes from Pseudarthrobacter niigatensis, assembly GCF_030812615.1. Classification (NCBI taxonomy): domain Bacteria; kingdom Bacillati; phylum Actinomycetota; class Actinomycetes; order Micrococcales; family Micrococcaceae; genus Pseudarthrobacter; species Pseudarthrobacter niigatensis. Next base: position 120,849 of record NZ_JAUSTB010000012.1, read on the forward strand.
TCGCCCGCCAGCAGCGCGAAGGGGGCGCCGCACCCGGGGTGCCGGGCCGCCGTCGTACCTGCTGCCGCGTCTTCCGGCGGCGTGATCCCAAGTGGAACCTCTGCGCCGGTGACGGCCAGGACCTGGTCCGAGAGGGCCTCGAGTTCCAGGCCGCCGAAGAGGAGTTCGATGCCGGCCGCGTCCTCGGCGTTGCCCACCATGCGGTTGGCGCGGCGGAGGGCCGCCCGGTCCATGGCGCCGGCGCTGCTGACGCCGAGGGAGGCGTAGCCCGGGCGGCCCAGGTCCTGGATGGTGGCCTGGAGTCCCGGCTTCCGGACGGCAAGCCCTGCGGTGGCGGGGTCTGTTGCCGCGGTGCTGGCCGCGTCCGGCCCGCGCTGTTCGGTCACAGCGTGGTCGGCCACGGTGGCCTGCGCCCGCACCGCGTTGAAGCGGACCGTGTCGCCGGGCCGGATCAGGGCCGGGTTTTCGCGGTCCAGGTCCCACATGGCTGCTTCGGTCCGGCCGATCAGCTGCCAGCCGCCGGGCGACTGCCGGGGGTAGACCGCCGAGTACGCGCCGCCCAGTGCCACGGCACCGGCGGGCACAGCCGTCCTCGGTGAGTGGCGCCGCGGCACTTCCAGGCGGGAATCTTCGCCCGTGAGGTAGGCGAAGCCGGGGGCGAAGCCGGCAAAGGCGGCGGTCCAGAGCTGGCCTGTGTGGGCGGCAACGACTCCCTGGCGGTCCAGCCCGGTGAGCTTCGCGACCTCGTCCAGGTCCTCGCCGTCGTACACCACGTCGATGGTGACCAGCGTGCTCTCGGTGCCGGCCGGGGCTTCCAGGTCGATGCTGCGCACGTGAGTGGCCAGGGCCCGTGCCGCGTGGGGCGAGTCCGTGGTGATGAGGACGGTCCGGGCTGCGGCAATGACGTCAACCTGCCCCGGCTGGGGGTGTGCGGTGAGTTGCGCCTGGAGACTGAGGACGGAGTCCAGGGTGGGGAGCTCCACCAAAATGGCGCAGTCTCCGGCGGCCCGGACACCGGTCAGTGCGGCGTGTGGCGGCTTCTGTGCCTGCTGCTGTTTGGTGGGCATGGCTAGGCGAAACTTTGGATCTGGATGCCGGCGTCCAGCAGCGCGGCGCGGACGGCGGCGGCCATGGCAACGGCACCCGGCGTGTCACCGTGCAGGCAGATGCTTTCGGCCTTGACCTGGACCAGCGTGCCGTCGATGGCCCGGACCACGCCGTCCCCGGCCAGGCGCAGGACATGTTCGACGACGTCCTCCACCTTGTGCAGCACGGCGCCGGGCTCGCGGCGGGACACCAGGGTGCCGTCGGGGTTGTAGGCGCGGTCGGCGAAGGCTTCGGCTACGGTCCGCAGCCCGGCGGCGTCGGCCTGGCGCTGGATCTCGGAGTTGGGGAGGACCATGAGGGGCAGGGTGGGGTCCACGGCCAGGATGGCGGCAACGACGGCGCCGGCCTGCTGGGGGTGGTTGACGATGGTGTTGTACAGGGCGCCGTGGGGCTTGACGTAGCGCACGGCTGTTCCGGCTGCGAGGGCTACGGCCTGGACTGCGCCGATCTGGTAGACGACGTCAGCGGTCAGCTCTTCCGGGGTCATGTCCACGAAGCGGCGGCCGAATCCGGCCAGGTCCCGGTATCCGGGGTGTGCGCCGACGGTGACGCCGGCCTTCACGGCGGCCTGGCAGGTGGCCATGATGCCCACGGGATCGCCCGCGTGGAAGCCGCAGGCTACGTTGGCACTGGACACACTCTCGAAAATGGCGGCGTCATCGCCGAAGGACCAGTTCCCAAAGGACTCGCCGACGTCGCTGTTCAGGTCGATGCTGGGCATTGTGATCTCCGTCTCGGATTGGTGTCCTTCAAGAATGCCCTAAAAAGTCGGATTGTTCAACAATCCGGGAAAGGCGACTCCTTCAGAATCTATGCAAAGCTTCGTAGAGCATCTGGTGGCCTTGTCTTTCGAACTCGTGATCGCCAATCTTGTATGCCCAAGCGGCCGTGGAAACGGCTTCTCGCAGCTGCATGACCCTCCAGAGCTCACTTTCCCTGGGATCTGAGCCGTAGCCCGCAAAGAAGGCCGGCTCCAGCTGCGGAGCAGTACGCCATTGCTGTACGGCAAGACGCCAGAAATCGCTGGCAGTCGGCCTGAACTCAAACCTGCCAAAGTCGATGACCCTTACATCGTTCCCGTCGATGAGCCAGTTGCGGGGCTGCCAGTCGCCGTGGGACGGGACGACATCAACTGGCCTCGGCTCATATGTGGCGAGTATCGCCCGCGCCTCTTCTGCGGCTGAGTCCTCGATGCTGTGGGGTGCTCCGAGCCACGCGAGGGCCTTGGCAGTAGCGGCCGCCTCATAGTCCGGGTCACTGCGCACCGCCTGGTGGTGAAAAGCGCGCAGGAGGGCACCGGCTTGCACGTACGTCTCCGCCGCATATTCGGCTTCGGTGCCTTCTACCAGGCAGCCTTCCAAATACTCCGATACCAGGACGTTCGCAGAGCGGTCCGCGTGTATGAGCTTTGGTGCACGGTTCTGACAGGACAAGACCTGGACCCAGGATTGGTGAGCACTAATTTCACGCGCAATGTGATGGTTCGCAGGACCGCCGGCCTTGACGATATATTTCCGGCGCCCGCTTTCCACCTTGAGAACCGCGGTATCGATGAGGTCCCAGGAAAGATCACTCACCAGACGAACCCCCGGGAGCCAAGTTTCCACGCGCCCCGCCTGCCGGGCGCTCAACCGGTTGCCGTGCCAGGATTCCATTCCGGCAGAATATCCGGTCCGGGCCGCTGCCCAACCCTAGACTGGCTGCGTGACTGATATTGAGGCGCAGGTCCGCCGGGCCTACGCCGGGCGTGCTGCCGAGTACACCCGTCTCCTAGGCGATATCGCGGACATGGATGAGCGTGACCGCGACTGCATTAGCAGGTGGGCTCTGCGGATTGACGGACCGGTGATCGACGCAGGATGTGGTCCGGGGCATTGGACAGATTTTCTGTCTCAGCGCGGTGTCGATATTTGCGGCATTGATCTCGTTCCAGAATTCATCGAGATTGCCCGCTCCCGCTTCCCCGCTGTTCCCTTTCGGACTTCCTCGTTCCACACGCTTGCTCTGCAGGACGAAAGCCTCAGTGGAGTGCTCGCCTGGTATTCATTGATCCATCTCCAACCAACAGAGCTGCCCGCAGCCCTCGCCGAGTTTCGCCGAGTTCTAAGACCGGACGGGCACTTTCTTGTCGGCTTCTTCGAAGGGCCGGCTGCTGAGCCGTTTCAACATGCCGTCACCGACGCCTTTTACTGGTCCGTGCCGCAGATGCGCGTATTGCTGGAGAACGCTGGTTTCAAGGTCCTCGACACTGAAATGCGCAGGGACGAGGGTGGGCGGCGGCCCCATGCTGCCATGACAGCGACTGCCCACTAAGGGTCCTTCGGTTTTTCGGGTTAAATGTGGGAGGCCCCAACCGTGTGGTTGGGGCCTCGACCATGAATAGTTGTTCCGGCGGTGACCTACTCTCCCACACCCTCCCGGGTGCAGTACCATCGGCGCTGTGGGTCTTAGCTTCCGGGTTCGGAATGGGACC
>NZ_JAUSTB010000013.1:0-121120 GCF_030812615.1 Pseudarthrobacter niigatensis
TTGGGGAAGATTCCGCCGTTGTCGGACAGGAGGCTGATGCCGACCTGCTGGCCGTCGACGGGGGTGCCGAAGATGACGAAGTAGGTGCCGATGATCAGGAACGCGACGAGGGCGGCGACTTTGATGAGGGCGAACCAGAATTCCATTTCGCCGAAGACTTTCACGGAGACCAGGTTCAGGGCCAGGACGACGAGGAGGGCGGTCAGGGCCCAGGCCCACTGCGGGACGTCGGCCATCCAGGGGATGTAGTTGCCGAAGAAGTGCATGTAGAGGGCGGCGGCGGTGATGTCCACGATGGTGGTGGTGGCCCAGTTGATCCAGTAGAACCAGCCGGAGACGAACGCGGCTTTTTCGCCGAAGAATTCGCGGGCGTAGGAAACGAACGAGCCCGATGAGGGCCGGTGCAGGACCAGTTCGCCCAGGGCGCGCAGGATCAGGAACGCGAAGAACCCGCACACCGCGTAGGCGATGACCAGGGACGGGCCGGCCGCGTTGAGGCGGCCGCCGGCGCCCAGGAACAGGCCGGTACCGATCGCGCCGCCGATCGCGATCATCTGGATCTGCCGCGGCTTGAGGTTCTTGTGGTAACCCTTGTCCTCCGCGTGCAGGGAGGTCTCGGACGCATGCGCGTGACCACCATCAATCAGGTGGTCGAACTCAACCTCGTCATTGGGGTTGTTGGGCATGGGGATTCCTTTCGATCCGGAAAAGATCTTGGTGGATGGGGGAAACTTAGAAGACTGACCAGCCGGTGCGGTCGGAGAGGTCGGCCAGGGCGGCGGTGCCGGCGAGGGAGTTGCCTTTGGCGTCCAGGCGCGGGCTCCAGACGCAGATGGCGCATTGTCCCGGGACGATGACCAGGATGCCGCCGCCTACTCCGCTTTTGCCGGGCAGGCCCACCCGGTACGCGAATTCGCCGGCGGCGTCATACATGCCGCAGGTCAGCATGATGGAGCCGATCCGTTTGGCCTCGCTCGGGGACAACACGGCTCCGGGGGCTCCCTGGCCGTCGTTGGCAAGGAACAGGCCTGCCTTGGCCAGCTGGACGCAGGTCATCATGATGGAGCACTGGCGGACGTAGTTCTCCACCACTGCCGCGGCCGGCTGGGTGAGGTTGCCGAAGTCCTTGAGGAAGTGGGCCAGGGCCAGGTTGCGGCTGCTGCCGGCGAGTTCACCGGCAGCAGCGGCCTCGTCGATGAACGGCGCCGGCCCTCCCTCCTGGCCTGTTTGTCCTCCGGTACCCGCCTGCCGGGTGAGGAACTGCAGGAGGTGCGCGGCGGCGTCGGGCGTCTCTTCCATCAGGTGGTCCGTGACCACCAGGGCGCCGGCGTTGATGAAGGGATTACGCGGAATACCGTGCTCGGCTTCGAGCTGGACCAGCGAGTTGAAAGCTGTTCCGGATGGTTCGCGCAGCACCCGTGACCACAGCAGGCCGGACCGGCCGCGCTGCAGCGCCATGGCCAGGGTGAACACCTTGGAGATGCTCTGGATGGAGAACGGGACGTCCGCGTCGCCGGAGCTGAAGACCTTGCCGGAGGTGGTGGCAACGGCGATGCCAAAACGGTTGAAGGGGACGGCCGCCAGGACCGGGATGTTGCCGGGTACGGCACCGGTTTCCTTTCGGGGCCGGTGTTCCCGGACGATCTCCTCGAGGAGGATGTCCAGGGGCGGTGCGCTGAGTGTGGTGCTCATTTCCTGCCTGAAGTGTTGTTGGAGTCGGCCCACTCCTGGAGATGGAGCAGGGCCACCAGTGAGTCGCGCGGGTTGCTGAAGTCCAGGCCGGTCACCCGGGCCGCCTTGGCAACGCGGTAGTAGACGGTGTTTTTGTGCAGGTTCATGTGTTTGGCGCATTCGGAGACGTCGAAGCAGGCGTCGAAATAGGCCTGCAGGGTTGCTGCGAGTTCGGTATCCTCCTGGAGCAACGCCGCCATGCTGCGGTGCCGGAAGGGTGAGCTGTGGAAGTTCCGGACCGCCTCGCGGTACAGGATTTCCGCCTCGAAATCATCAACGGTGGCCACCGTGCCCGGCGTGGCGTTCCGCACGCAGGCCAGCAGCGCTTCAGTGATGCCGGTGACCCCGTGGATGGACAGCAGGTCCGGCGCCAGCGGTCCGACGGCGGCGAAGGGAATGATGCCGAGGTGTTTGCGGGCATCCTTGACCACCGCTTCGGCAAGTGCCCTCAGCCCCGCCTCCGCCGTGCCGGACTGGAGGTCCGGCAGGATGATGGCGGTGTCACCGTTGAACTGGCCCACGACGGCGGACGCCTTGTATGCAGCGGCGTGAATGGAGGCCAGGTTGGCCAGTTCTCCGTGCTTGAGCGCGGCGTCGTCAGCCCGGGAGTCGGCGTCGGACATGCCGATCAGGAGAAGCGCCGCGGGACGCTCCGAGGGGATCTTTCCGCTGTGGGCGCTGGCGGCGGCCTCGGCGGGACCTGACAGGATCCGTGCCACCCGGTCCTCCCGCATGTGGACGGACTGCTGGTTGCGGTATCGGATCAGTTCGGCGGAAACCCTGGCTGCGGCTCCGGTGAGGACGTACTCCACGTCCGGGCCGAAGCCTTCTCCGGTCTCCTGGAGCCAGATGTAGCCCATGATCCGCTCCCCGGCGAAGAGCGCGATGGCCACCCGTTCACGCAGCCCGTCCTGGGGCCGGGCAGGCACGCGGACGGGCTGCCGGGTGCGGTGGAGTTCGCGGTACGCGCCCAGGTCCTTGAGCAGCAGCTCGTACTTCCGCGGGCCGCGGCGGGACAGGATGGACGCTTTGCGGAGCTCATCGATGTCGTTGGTGACGGTGGAGTACGCCAGGACCTTGTTGGCCGCGTCCTCGATCAGCACGTGGCTGGAGGTGAGCCTGGCCGTGGTCTGGGCGATGGCGAACAGGTCTTCCTCGAGCAGGGTGAGGACTTCGCTTTCGTAGCTGCGCGGCTGGATCCGGTCTTTTGCGATGGACAGCAGGCGGTCCCAGTCGGCGGCCGGATCAACCAGCAGGAGGCCCGAGCCCGCTGCCTGCAGGAGTTCTTCCGCTTCGGAGAGGCCTTCGCGGTTGCCTTTGACGGCTACTACCGGGGGCGGGTCTTTCAGGAGCCGCCGGAGCGCCGGCAGGGCGGAGCGGCCGCGGACACCGATGAGCAGGACAAACGCGCCGGCAGCCTGGACGGACTCGTCGTCGGCGTCGACAATCAGGAACCGTTCGATGGCCGGCGCCGAGGGGGCGGGGCGGAGGATGAGGCTGGCGAAGCCAAGGGGAAGATCCGAGAGGATGTCGTCCACCGTAACCGCGGCCATGGGTTGTCCTTTTGCGTCGATCCCGCCGGACGGCTCTGTCCGGTGACCTCATGCTATCCAGCGGCCGCCGTCCTGATTATGTGCCGGGTCCCAAACTCGGGCACGGATTTTTGGTTTCCAGCCCGAGGCGCAGGTCCGCTGCCTGGGAGCCGCCCGGACAGCAACACCAAAGGCGGGCCAGCGTATGCTGACCCGCCTTTGGGAGTGTGGCGATGGCTTGCCTGGACTTTGGATCTACAGCTAGATCCAGGCGGGTGCCGGGGGCGCGGGGGTGACCGATTCCCCGTCGCCGCCTTCCATTGTTGGACGCTGTGCCGTCGTGCCGTCCGTGCCGCGGCCGGTGGCCCACTGCGCGATGGCGGCCAGGGAGCCGGACACCACGGTGGGGGAAGCGGATGACGTGTCCCCGAAGATGAGCGGGGACGGCTGCCCGGTGACCTCGACCACGAGGTCCTTGTCCGTGCCGCGGGTGTGCCAGGCGCCGGTGATGTCCGTCAGGAGCCGTTCCAGGACGGGGGCGGGGATGTCCTTGAACGTGGCCCCGTTGTCCAGGTCCACGGCGTGCACCCACACTTCCCGGGTGCGCATCCACACGGTCTCTTCGGCCGGGACGGTCCTGCCCTGGACGGTTTTGACCTTGTGGTGCCAGTTGTCGGCGGGCAGGTCGCGCCATTCGACGTTCAGGTGCACGGCGGAGTGGTCGAACAGGTTGCGCAGGGCGATCGGGGACAGCGTCGCGCCGAAGTCGATCTCGTGGTTGCGGACCTCAACGGACGGGTACATCGGTGTTTCCACCCCGGTGGCTGCCCACTCGACCAGCCGGGCGATGGCCCGCGCGTTGTAGCCCACGTGGGCTACAACGTGGCGGCGGGTCCAGCCCGGCAGGAGCGAGTCCCCGTCCAGTTCCGCGTCGCTGAGCTCGTTGAGCTTGCGGGCGAAGAACGCGGTGCCGCGCCGGGCCTGCAGGAGCCCGTCGAGCAGGACGGGATCAGTGGCCTGGTCGTGCCGGGCAACCATCAGGCTTCCTTGACCACGCGGTTGGTCAGCTGGCCCAGGCCCTCGATGGTGGTGACCAGGACCTGGCCTTCCTGCAGGTAGCGCTTGGGGTCCTGGGCGTGGCCCACGCCGCCGGGGGTGCCGGTGGCGATCACGTCGCCCGGGTTCAGGGTGATGATGGTGGAGATGTAGGAGACCAGGAACTCCGGGGTGAACACCAGGTCCGAGGTGGGGGTGGACTGCTGGACTTCACCGTCCACGGCGGAGGTCATCAGCGGGCCCGCGGTGAACTCGTCCTTGGTGACCAGGGCCGGTCCGAACGGGGTGGACTTTTCCCAGGTCTTGCCCTGCAGCCACTGGATGGTGCGGAACTGGTAGTCGCGCATGGAGACGTCGTTGAGCACGGAGTAACCGGCGATGTGCGCAGCGGCTTCGGCTTCGGGGATGCGGCGGCCGGCCTTGCCAATGACGACGGCGAGTTCGGCTTCCCAGTCCACGGTGTCCGATTCCTGCGGCAGGGCCAGGTCGTCGTTGGGACCGATCAGCGACTCGGCGTACTTGGCGAACAGGGTGGGGTACTCCGGAACTTCCCGGCCCATTTCCTTGATGTGGTTGCGGTAGTTGTGGCCCACGCAGATGATCTTGCCGGGGGAAGGCACGACGGCGGCGAGATCGGCGCCGGCCAGGGCGTGGGTTGCGCCCTTGGCTTCCTTGGCGGTGGTTTCCCAGGCGGGGTCCTGCAGCAGGGCCCCGACGTCGGAGAACCCCGGGATTTCGGTGAGGGTGTCGCCGTCCTGGCGGACCGCCGTCGTGCTCTTGCCGTTGCCGGTGCCGGCGGGGAGGCGGAGGGTGAGGAGTTTCATTACTTGCTGCGTCCTTCGATGTAGGTGCGGTTGAAGTTCAGGCGCTCAAAGATGGGTGCGTCGCTGAACCGGAACAAATCAAACTCGGATTCGGCCTGCAGTGACCAGGCGGCCCAGGACGGGACCACGAACAGGTCGCCCTTGGCGAGGACCCTGGTTTCGCCGTTGAGGGTCACGGTGCCGGTGCCTTCGAAGACCTGCCAGACACTGGAGCCCACCTCGCGGACGGTCTCGGTCCAGGCCCCGGCGCGCAGCCGGTGGAACTCGGCACGGATGGTGGGCATGACATCCCCGCCGGTGGTGGGATTGGTGTAGCGGACCGCGGCGTGGCCCTGGGACACGGTGGCCGGATGGCCCTCGTCTTCCAGGAGCAACTGCTCGCGCAGCGCGGCGTCGGTGTACTTCCACCGGTAGGCGGCGATGGGGGAGTTGGTGGTCTCATCCAGTCCGGAGAGCGGGCGCAGTCCGGGGTGGGCCCAGAGCCGCTCGGAGCGGGAGATGTCCGGGGTGGCCTCGTCCGTGACGCGCTCGGTGCCGAACTCGAAGAACCCGGCATCGGCGTAGTGGACGAACGGGATGTCCAGCCCATCGATCCAGGCCATGGGCTCATCGGTGTCATTGTGGTGGCCATGGAAGTTCCAGCCCGGGGTGAGCAGGAAGTCGCCGCGGGACATCCGGACCGGGTCACCGTTCACCACGGTCCACACTCCCTCGCCTTCGACGACAAAGCGGAAGGCGTTCTGCGAGTGGCGGTGCTCGGGGGCGGTTTCGCGGCCGCCCAGGTACTGGATGGCGGCCCAGAGGGTGGGGGTGGCGTACGGGGTGCCGGCCAGGCCAGGATTGGCCAGCGCGATCGCCCGGCGCTCCCCGCCCCGGCCCACGGGCACCAGGTCGCCGGCGCGGGCGGCGAGCGGGTACAGGTCGTTCCACCGCCAGACGTGCGGTACCGCCTTGGGGGAAGGGACCATGGGCATCAGGTCCGCGATCTCCGTCCACAGGGGAATCAGGTTTTCCTTGTTGAAGTCCTTGTACAGCTGCTCGAGCTGGGCAGCCTCCTCGGGGGTGGGCTCGGGAACATGGTGTTCCTGTGCCACGGATTCGTGCGTTTGGTTTTCAGCGCTGATCGACACTGGCCTTCTCCTTGCGTGCGGACTGACTGCGACGTGGATTCGACCCTAAGGAATGAGCGCTGTGATCCCCAGCATATTCTGTACAGCAGAAAGAGCTGCCAGTCGTGGTCAGGCGCCCGCACCGCCGTCGGCCGGATTGGCCGCGATGTCCATCTCCAGTTGGCGGCGGGTTTCCATCATCACGCCCACCAGCCCTGCGTCGAACAGCGGCCGGAACCTGGCCACCGGAGTGGCCACGCTCAAGGCGCCCACCACCATGCCCCTGCCGTTGTGCAGCGCCATCCCGAAGGCGCTGATGCCCTCCTCGGTGCCCTCGAAGTTGGCAGCGAATCCGTTGGCCCGCACCGACTCAAGTTCGCGCAGGAATGCCGGGTACTCGGCGTCGGGAATGTAGTCGCCGGCCAGCTCCGCGTTGGGGCCGCGGAACAGCTGTTCCAGCGCGGCCGGTTCCAGCTCCGCCAGGATGGCTTTGCCTCCCGATGCCTTGTGCGCCGGGAGCAATGTCCCCTGGCGGTCACCCACGCGCAGGATATTCGAGCTTTCCACCGTGTCCAGGAACCGGACCTTGGTGCCCACCCGGATCATCAGGTTGACTGTCTCGTTGGTGCGGGCGCACAGGACTTCCATGTGGGGCCGGGAGATGTCGCGCAGCTGCCGGGTCCAGCTGAACCCGGCAGGGCCGGCGCCCATGGCCGGGCCCGGCACGTAACGGCGCGTTTCGTCCTGCACCGCGAAGCCGCGGTAGACCAGCATGGCAAGCAACCGGTGGGCTGTGGACGGGGCCACGCCCAGTTCCGCCGCGGCGTCCTTGAGTCGCAGGCTGCCCACGTCCCGCAGGAGCTGCAGCAGCTGCAGGGCGTTGTCCACCGCCTCAATGGAGTAGGTGGGCTTCCGTCGGGCCGGAAGATTCTGCATAACAGAATCTTATGTGCGGAGCGGTATGGCTGCCAGCACAGTGGTGGGATGAATCACACAACTTCCGCTGCAGCGCCGCAGCGCACGGCCGTCCCCGCCCCGGGCGCCGGCCGTTCCGGGTTTCCCCGGCGTTCCGTGCTTGCCGTCCTGGTGTGCTGGCTGCTGGTCGTTTTCGACGGCTATGACCTGATCGTCTATGGGACGGTCCAGGGCTCGCTCATCAGCGATACCGGCTGGGGCCTGACCAAGGCCACCGCCGGCACCATCGGGTCGATGGCCTTCATCGGCATGATGATCGGAGCGGTCTTCGCAGGCCGCATGTCCGATAGCTGGGGCCGCCGGCGCACCATCATCGGCTGCGCCGCCGTGTTCTCCCTCTTCACCATCCTCTGCGCCTTTGCCCCCAACGCGCCCGTCTTCGGCGGCCTGCGGCTCCTGGCAGGCATTGGCCTGGGCGGCCTGGTGCCGTCGGCCAATGCCCTGGTGGCAGAACTCGTTCCCGAAAAGTGGCGGTCCACCATCGCCACCCTGATGATGTCCGGCGTCCCCATCGGCGGTTCCATCGCCGCCCTCGTCGGCATTCCGCTGATCCCGGCCTTCGGCTGGCCGGTCATGTTCCTGGTGGCCGTCGTCGCCCTGGTGGTGGTTATCCCGCTGGGCATCCGCTACCTGCCGGAGACGCTGGCGCCGGACCACAAGCGCGGAGCCCGGGGCGGTGCCGCCAAGGAAGCCGTCGGATTCGGGTCCCTGCTCCGCGCGCCCTACCTCGGCACCAGCCTGCTGTTCGCCGTCGGCACCCTGGTGACCCTCTTCGCCTGGTACGGGCTGGGCACCTGGCTGCCCAGCCTCATGCAGCTGGCAGGCTACAACCTCGGGTCCGCCCTGACGTTCGCCCTGGCCCTCAACCTTGGCGCGGTGGCGGGTTCGGTGCTCACCGCCTGGGCGGGCACCCGCTTCGGCCCCATCCCCACCGCCATCGCGGCAGCGGCCGTGGCCGCCGTCGGATTGCTGGTCCTGGTCACCGGGCCGCCCGTCGCCGTCGTCTACCTCATGCTGGTGCTTGCCGGCGTGGGCACGCACGGCACCCAGTGCCTGATCATCGCCGCCGTGGCAAGCCACTACCCGGCACACCTGCGCGGCACCGCCCTTGGCTGGGCGCTTGGCGTGGGCCGGATCGGGGCCGTGGCAGCGCCCCAGGCCGGCGGGCTCCTGCTCGCAGCGGGCCTGGGCGTCAACTCGAACTTCCTGGCATTTGCCGGAGCAGCCGCAGCAGCAGCAGTCCTGCTCGCAGCCGCCGGTACCAAAATCAAGAAATCAACAGCAGTAGGAGTTTCCAATGTCTAACCTCAAAGCGTCCACCGACGTCCTGGTAGTTGGCGGCGGCATGGCCGGACTTGCCGGAGCGCTGGCGCTTCGCGAAAACGGTGCCGATGTCACCCTGGTTGAAGTGGCACCCGCCTTCGGTGAAGTCGGCGCCGGCCTGCAGATGGCGCCCAACGCCTCCCGCGTCCTCAAGCGCTGGGGCCTGCTGGAGAAGGCACTGGAAATCGGCGTCCAGCCCAAGCACCTGGTGTTCCGCGACGCCATCACCGGCGAGGAACTCACCCGCCAGACCGTGGGCGGCGAGTTCGAGGAACGCTACGGCGCCCCCTACGTGGTGATCCACCGCAGCGACCTGCACCGGATCCTGCTCGAAGCCTGCCAGGAAGCCGGCGTTACCCTGGTGAACGACGTCCTGGTGCAGAAAGTGGAGACCGACGGCGACCGCGCCCGCGCCTACACCGCCAAGGGCGAGGTGTTCGAGGCTGACGCCATCCTGGCAGCGGACGGGCTGAAGTCCACCCTGCGCGCCATCGTTGCCAGCGACGGCCCGGTCAACTCCGCCTACGTGGCGTACCGCGGCACCGTGCCCATCACCGAGGAAACCCCTGCGGCGGACCTGGAGGACGTCATCGTCTACCTTGGCCCGAACTGCCACCTGGTCCAGTACCCGCTCCGCAAGGGCCAGCTGCTCAACACCGTGGCAGTGTTCAAGTCTCCGTCGTTCGAGCGCGGCGAAGAGCAGTACGGCGGCGTGGACGAACTCCAGGCAGCCTACAAGGACTGCGTCCCCGCCGTGCAGGAAGCCCTGAAGAACCTGGCCACCGGCATCCGCTGGCCCATGTACGACCGCAACCCGATCGAGACCTGGGTTTCCGGCCGCATGGCACTGATCGGCGATGCCGCCCACCCGATGCTGCAGTACCTGGCCCAGGGCGCCTGCCAGGCGCTGGAGGACGCTGCAGTGCTGCAGGACGCCGCCAGCAACCGCGTCTTCACGGCCGAAGGCATCGACGCCGGTGCGTGGGAGGACGCCTTCCGCGAGTTCAACGAAACCCGCGCAGCCCGCACCGCCCGCGTCCAGCGCACCGCCCGTATCTGGGGCGAGTCCTGGCACGTGGACGGCGTGGCACGCGTCCTGCGGAACATGCTGTTCAAGAGCCGCGGCGACAACAACTTCCAGTACAACGACTGGCTGTACGGCCGCAACGAGCCCGGTGCCCCGGCTGAGGTTCCGGCCGGAGCCAAGCTGGTGGAAGCCTAAGCACCGCCAGCCAAGGCGGGCGTACGACGGCGGGTGGCCCCCGGCGTCGTACGCCCGCCTTCTTGGATGGAAGGGAAGGTGCCGGAATAGATCCACACGGTTGAATGTTCAACCAATATGGACTTTGGCATTTTTACTTTTGGCGAACTGTCGCGCAACGGACAAACCGGGCTGGCCCAGTCGCCGCACCAGCGGCTGGAAGAGATCATTGGGCTGGCCAAGCTGGCCGACCAGGCGGGCATCAGCTTCCTGGGCCTGGGCGAGCACCACCGCAGCGACTTCGCGTTGTCCGCCCCCGAAATGGTGCTGGCCGCAGTTGCCCGCGAGACCACCAACCTGAGGCTGGGCACTGCCGTCACCGTGCTCTCCACTCAGGACCCGGTGCGGCTCTTCGAACAGTTCGCCACCCTGGACCTCATATCCGGCGGCCGCGCCGAGATCATCGCCGGGCGCGGAGCGTTCATCGAGTCGTACCCGCTGTTCGGCTACGACACCGCGGATTACGACGCCCTCTTCGACGAAAAGCTGCGCATGCTGCTGGAGCTGCGGGACAACGCCACCCTGGAGTGGCAGGGCACATTGACCCAAAGCATCCCCGGCATGGACATTGCCCCCCGGCCGCTGCAGGAAAAGCTTCCCGTCTGGGTGGGGGTGGGCGGGACGCCGGCGAGTTTCGCCCGTGCGGGACGCCTGGGCCTGCCGTTGTTTGTTGCACTGCTGTCCGGACCCGAGCGGTTCCGCCGCCTGGTGGAGCTGTACCGGCACACCGCGGCCGAGGCCGGGCATGACGCCTCCGCCCTTCCGGTGGGTGCCGGCGGCCACTTCTACGTGGCGCCCACCTCCCAGCAGGCACGCGATACCTTCTATCCCTATTACCGGGCCTATTTCGAACAGAACATGCCCCGGCCGGTGGACCACTTCCCGCGCTCAACCTTCGATGACTGGTCCGAACCCGGCGGCGGCCTGCTGGTGGGGAGCCCGCAGCAGGTGGTGGAGAAGATCCTGGCCATCCACGAGGCGCTGGGAACCAGCCGGTACATGGCCCAGATCGGACTGGGCGGGCTGCCGTTTGCCGAGACGGCGCGTTCCATCGAGCTGCTCGCCACCGAGATCATGCCCGCCGTCAACCGGGAAATCGGGGCCCCGGCCACTGCCTGACCCAAGCCATTTCCACCACCAACACCGAGGAAAAGATATGCACGCACCGTTCGCCGAACCCACCGTCGCCTGGCAGAGCCCCGACGATCCCAACCGCCCGCTCGTGGTGCTGCTGCACGGGCGCGGATCGGATGAATCAGGAATCATCGGGCTGGCCAGCCACCTTCCCGCAGGCCCCTCCTACGCGGCCGTCCGGGCACCGATCCCGGCAGGGGGCGGGTTCGCCTGGTTCGCGAACCGGGGGACGGGGCGGCCCGTGGCCGGGTCCCTGGCCCAGACAATGGAATGGTTCAGGACGTGGCTGGAGCCGATCGCCCCGGAAGGCCGGCCGGTGATCCTGGTTGGCTTCAGTGGCGGTGCGGCGTTCGCGGGCGGGTTGCTGCTGGCTGATCCGCAGCGTTTTGCGGGCACGGCAATCCTTTACGGGACGCTGCCGTTCGACGCAGGCGTCCCGACGTCGCCGGACCGGCTTGCCGGCGCCCCGGTGTTCCTGGCCCACGGTGAAGCCGACACCGTCATCCCGGCCGACCTGCTGGGCCGCACCTGGGACTACCTCCTGGGGGCCTCCGGTGCGGACACCCACGCCCGCAAGGACCCGGGCGGGCACGCCCTCACCGCGGAAACTGCCGCCGGGCTTGGTGCGTGGATCTCCGAACGGGCCTAGCTTGCGCTGCCCTGGTCAGCCTTCGTCGCAGAGCAGGTGGTACCAGCTGTCCGCCAGCACTTCCAGGGCGTGCTCGCGGTTTGGCTCCATCTTGCGGCGGGTCCACAGCGTCGCCACGTAGTCCAGCTGCGTGAAGGCCAGGGTGCCGCGGATGTGGCGGGTTTCCCCGGCGAAGCGTCCGGCGAGCTGACCGCACCACCGAGGGCAACCCCTACCATCCGCACACCCGCGCGGTTCCGGTGGAGCCGGGGAGGATCGAGGAATACGTGGTCCGCCTCTACCCGTTCGCTAACACCTTCAACCCGGGGCACCGCCTGGTAGTGGAGCTGTCCAACGGCGAGCCGCTCGCCGACGAACACAACTCGCTGCTCCCGCCTGACGCCTTCCACCTCCCGGTGGGCAGGCCGGTCACACACAAGATCTACCGCGACGCGCACCACCAGTCCCGCCTGGTCCTGCCGTTTACCGTGGGCTGATCAGGCAGGCGCCGGACCCGTTGACTCCCTGACAGTCAGGTGGGTGGGCATGACGGCGAGCTGCCGGCTGGCACTTCCCGACAGCGGGTTGAGCTGTGCCAGCAGCATGGACACCGCCACCCTGCCCGCCTGCTCTATGGGGCTGGAAATGGTGGTCAGTGGGGGATTGCAGAAGTCCGCGCCGAAAATGTCATCGGACCCGACGATGCTTATGTCCTCCGGAACCCGAATGCCCCGTGCTTTGAACCGCTGGAGCATGCCAATGGCAAGCAGGTCATTAAAGACGATGCAGGCTGTTGCCCCCGTCCTGACTGCAGCATCAGCGGCAGCAGCCCCCGACGTCGTCTTCGGGGTGTAGGGGCCGATCCGGTGGATCTCCATGCCGCGCTTAGTGGCGTCCTCTTCGAAAACCTTCCACCGCATCTGGTTGGACCAGGAGGTGGGCGGTCCGGCCACATAGCAGACTTTGTGGTGGCCCAGCGAGGCCAGGTGCTCAAGGGCCTGGATGATGGCCGAGGGTGTATCGATCATCACCGTCGGTGCGCTGGTGGACGCGCGGTTGAACGTCACCAGGGGCTGCGACTGCGAGACCTCCGCAAGCTGGGCGTCCGTCAGGCGTGAAGCGGCAAGGATGAAGCCGTCCGCGGACTTGCGCATCTTGTGCAGGGCATCGAGTTCCATCTCGCTGGACTCCTCGGTGTCCACCAGGAGCTGGGTGACCCCGGCCGCCTTGAGCTGGTGCTGGGTGCCGCGGATGATGTCGAAATAGAACGGGTTGGTGATGTCGGGTACCAGGACGGCCACCGCATTGGTTCGTCCGGAACTGAGGCCGCGGGCCTGGGAGCTGGGCACGTAATTGAGCTCCGCGGCCGCTTCCTCGATCCGGGCCCGGGTCCGCGGGTTGACCCGGTCGGGCCGCGCGAGGGCCCGCGACACGGTGGAGGTGGCCACCCCGGCGAGTTCCGCCACGTCCCGGATGGTGGGTGGGCGGTCCCGCCGGGCGCCTGCGTCAAGGCTTGCCGGGACTGACGACGCCGTGGTTGCTGGGTCTGCCATCGCTGGGCCTTCCTCGCGGACCGGGATAAGACCGGCCATCTGGGGTTTCCAAGGCTACTCGTTCCCGGAATCCTGTTGAACTCAATCTGAGCATTTATGGCAACTTTTGGCAACCGCTTGCCAGTCGCGTTGCCATCTTCCTAGACTGACTCTCGAGTCGCCTGCAGTGATCTCCGCCACAGGACGGATGTGGCCATGCGGGTGTCCTAGAGGAGAAAAACAATGAGGTTTAAATCGACTACTGGGCTTGCGGCGATAGTCACAGCTGCAGCGCTCGCCTTGACCGGGTGTGGATCGAGCTCCGGCAACGGGGGCGGCTCAACCAGCTCGGACGGCAAAGTGGACGGCACCGGGAAGACGCTGAGCGTCCTGGTGAACGTTTCCAGCCAATACCCGGAACAGCAGAAGCAGTGGCAGTCCGATATTGCCGCGAAGTTCAAGGCCGAGACCGGCGCCGACGTGAAGTTCGAAACCTTCGCTTCGGCCAACGATGAACTCACGCGCATCCAAACGTCCGTGGTCTCGGGCCAGGGCCCGGACGTCTACAGCCTCGGAACCACGTTCACCCCCACGGCATATGCCACCAAGGCCTTCGTGACCCTCTCCGACGACGACTGGAAGAAGGTGGGCGGCAAGGACCGCTTCAACCCGGCAACCCTGGGAATTTCCGGACCGGACAAGGACCACCTTGCCGGCATCCCGTTCGTCAGCCGGCCGTTCGTCATGGCGTACAACAAGGACCTGCTGGCTGCGGCGGGCATCGACAAACCTGCCACCAACTGGGATGACCTGGCTGCCCAGGCGAAGAAGATGACCAAGGACGGCACCTACGGCATCGCCACGGGATACAAGGACAGCTTTGATCCCTGGAAGTTCATCTGGGCCATGTCCGTCCAGGCAGGCAACCCGCTGGTGGACGGCAACAAGCTGAAAATGGACGACCCCACGGTCAAGAAGGCCTACGAAACGTACTTCGGCTGGCTCACCAACGACAAAGTGGTTGACCCCGCATCCATTGGCTGGAGCAACAGCAACGCCGTGGCCGCCTTTGCCAGCGGCAAGGCCGGGTACCTGATGATGACCACGTCCAGCTCGATTCCCACCCTCGACAAGTCAGCCGTCGCCGGCAAGTACGAGTACGCCCTGATGCCTACGATCGCTCCGGGCCAGACCCAGTCCAAGTCCGATGGCGACGCCGCCAGCATCCTCTCCGGCGACAACCTGGTGGTGGCCGATTACTCCAAGCAGAAGGACCTGGCGTTCGCCTACATCAAGCTGATCACCTCCAAGGACGAGCAGCTGAACTACCAGAAGGTCTTCGGCGACCTTCCGGCCAACGCGGAGGCCCTCGCCACCCTGACCGATGCCAAGCTCAAGCCGCTGGCCGATGCCGCCGCCAAGTCCAAGGCCACCCCGTTCACGGGCGCCTGGGGCGACATCCAGCTGGGCCTGCTCAACGTCACTGTCCAGTCGATCCCGGACCTGGCCGCCGGCAAGGTGGACGAATCCGCGCTCGACTCCCGAATCAAAGATGCCCAAAACAAGGGCCAGGCTTCCCTGGACCGGGCCTCCAAAGGATAAGTTCTGATGTCAACCGACGCCTCCCATGAAGTACGGCCTGCGGTGGAATCCGCCGCAGGCCGGGCGCCCCGGGCCGCCAATGACGCCGGGCAGCAGCCCGGCCCCAGAGACGGCCTGCGGCGCAAGGGCCTGAGCGAGCGGAACCGCCCGCTCTGGATGCTGATCCCCGGCGGGGTCCTGATGATCATCATCATCGTGGTACCGCTGCTGCTGGGCATTTACATGTCCATCCTCAACCTGGACCAGTACACGCTGCGGAAGTGGGTCAGTGCACCAATCATCGGAGCCGAAAACTTCGTTGAAGCCGTCACGAACTCGCCGCTGCTGCATGCCGTGTGGCTCAGCGTCAGCTACTCGCTGCTTGCCATGGTTGTGACCCTGCCGCTGGGCATTGCCGCTGCCGTGGCAACCCAGAACGCCTTCAAGGGCCGCGCCCTGATCCGTTCGGTGTTCCTCATCCCGTATGTCCTGCCGTCCTTCGTGGTGGCAACCGTCTGGCGGACCATGCTCCAGCCCGGCGGCATCGTGGACGAAGCCCAGGCCACCGTGGGAATCCACGTGGGACTCTGGCTCAACGGGCCGCAAACGTTCTGGACACTGGTACTGGTCCAGATCTGGGCTTCCTGGCCGTTCATCTACCTGCTGGCGTTGTCCGGCCTGCAGTCCGTGGACCACGAGGTGCACGAGGCCTCAGCCCTGGACGGGGCGTTGTGGTGGAACAAGCTCCGCTACGTGATCTTCCCGTACCTGAAGGGACCGCTGGCCTTGGCTTTCCTGATCGGAATGCTGCACCACATCAACAACTTCACCCTTCCGTTCGTGCTGTTCGGCGTCCCGGCTCCGTCGGACGTGGAAGTCCTCCCCATCCTGACCTACGTCACCAGCTTCCAGAGCTTCCGCTTTGGCCTGAGTGCTGCGATGGCCTTCATCTCCCTGGTGCTCATCGCCATCCCGCTGTTCGTCTACCTCCGCGCCGTGAAGCTTGACGACGCCGACACCCCAGGAGCGAAGAAATGAGCGCCACCATCGCCGGGCGCCGGAGCGCGCCGACCGCGGACGTCGACCGTCCGGGCTCACACCGCCAGCACGAGGTGCTGCGGCTCCTGCCCGGCCCCCTGCTGGTCATCATCCTTGTCTTCCTGGGTGCACTCGTCCTGATTCCGGTGCTCTACATCTTCCTGGCATCGGTGAACTCGGACATCGGGGTTGCCAACGGCGAGTTTTGGCCGTCGTCGGTGACGTTCGAGAACTACTCGAAGATCTGGACCAGCGTGGGCCTTGCCACCGGCCTGACCAACAGTGTCCTGGTGGCCGGATCAACCGCCGTGGTATCGGCGGCCTTGTCCGTGTCCACCGCGTTCGTCCTGGTCCGGTACAGCTTCCGTGGCAGGCTCAGCATCCTGCGCGGCCTGCTGGCACTGCAGTCCGTCCCGGGAACCCTGATGGTGCTGCCGGTGTTCGTGCTCTTTTCCTCGGCGGCAACCTACCTCGGCATCCAGGTGATCGGAACCCAGTGGGGCCTGTTCGTGACGTACCTGACCTTCGCCATGCCGTTCTCCACCTGGGTGATGGTCACCTACCTCCGCGGGCTCCCCAAGGAGCTGGAGGAAGCAGCCAAGATCGACGGCGCGTCCAACCTCGGCGTCCTCTTCCGCATCGTCCTGCCCCTGAGCTGGCCCGGCATCGTCGTCTCCGGCATCTTCGCTTTCCTGCTCGGCTGGAACGACGTGCTGTTCGCCTCGGTGATGACGCGCCCCGAAAGCCAGACCGCCGCCGTCGCCCTGCAAATCTTTGGGGCCTCGCAGGAAGGCGGCGCCATTCCCTACTACGGCCAGATGATGGCCGCAGCCCTGGTGTGTGCAGCACCGGTGGTCATTCTCTACCTGATTTTCCAGCGTTACCTAGTAGGCGGGCTGACCGCCGGAGGAGTTAAATAACCATGGTTTCGACCACCCAGGTCACGTGGCAGCTGTCAGGCTTCGGCGACGAAATCGACGACGACCCCGCAGTCCAGATAGCCGTGCTGCAGGCCCTCGGCGCCAACCACATCGAGGTCCGCAGCGCATGGGGAACCAACATCGTGGACCTCAGCGACGGGCAGCTGCAGGCACTTGCCGCCCTCCTGGCAGATAAAGGCATGAAGGTCTCGGCCATTGCCTCGCCCATTGGAAAGGTGGACGTCAGCCTCCCGGTGGAGCATGAGGTGGAGCGGCTGCGCCGGGCAGTCAATGCAGCCAGGGTGCTGGACGCGAAGTACATCCGCATCTTCTCCTTCTACTACGGCGAGTCAGTCCAGGTGGACAGCATCCGGGATGACGTCATGGAACGTATGCGGGCCCTGGCCGATGTCGCTGAGGAAGCCGGCGTGATCCTCCTGCACGAAAACGAAAAAGACATCTTTGGGGACGTCCCGGACCGTGTGCTGGACATCATCGAGACCGTGGACTCACCAGCCCTGAAAGTGGCCTGGGACGCCGCCAACTTCGTCCAGGTGGGCGTCAAGCCCTTCGACGAGGGATACGCAAAGCTGCGGCCGCACCTGGAATACCTCCAGGTCAAGGATGCCCTCTTCGCCAACGGCCACGTGGTGCCTGCCGGCGAAGGAGACGGGGACGTCCTGAAGACCGTGGAGGCGCTCAAAGCCGACGGCTACGAAGGCTTCGCTTCCCTTGAGCCGCACCTGGCAGGTGCCCACGGCCTGGGCGGATTCTCCGGCCCCACGGCCTTCGGCATCGCAGCACGCGCCTTCGCCAAAGTCACCGCAGAAGCAGGAGTCCAGACCGCATGAGCACCTTGAACGCAGCCATCACCGGGTGCGGCGTCATTGGCCGCACCCACGCCGTAGCCCTCCGCGAATTCCCGGAAGTCCGCATTGTCGCCCTCATCGATGCCATCCCGGCAGCCGCCGAAGCACTCGCAGACTTCATCGAACAGCAGGGCGGTACACGGCCGGCCCTGTACACCACCCAGGCCGAGGCCTTCGCCAATGAAGACATCCACCTCGTGGCACTGGCGACTCCCAGTGGCCTGCACATCCAGCAAAGCCTCGAGGTGCTGGCGGCAGGCAAGCACGTGGTCATCGAAAAGCCCCTCGACGTGGACCTCAGCCGGGCCCAGGAAATCGAGGCAGCCGCGAAGGAAGCAGCCGGCAAGGGCGTCGTTGCCTCGGTCATCAGCCAGCACCGGTTCGACCAGTCCAGCGTGGCGGTGTCCCAGGCCATCGCCGATGGGCGCTTCGGCAAACTGACGTCCGCCATCGCCTCGGTGGCGTGGTGGCGCAGCCAGGGCTACTACGACTCCGGCGACTGGCGCGGCACGTGGGCGATGGACGGCGGCGGCGCCCTCATGAACCAGGGCGTGCACACCGTGGACCTGCTCCTGTGGTTCATGGGACGGCCGGTGGAAATCTTCGCGCACACCGCCCGCCTCGCGCACGAACGCATCGAAGTGGAGGACACGGCAGTAGCCACCGTGACCTTCGAGAACGGCGGCCTGGCCGTCCTTCACGCCACCACTGCCGCCTACCCGGGATTGACCGTGCGCGTGCAGCTCATGGGCTCCGAGGGCTCGGCCGTGGTGGACAACGACCGGCTGGAGTACTTCCACAGCAGGGCCGCAGGCGGTGCCTCGGCGGACATGGGACTCCAGGGCGGCGGCAACCAGGCGGAGGAAGAACTGGCCAAGTACCCCGAGGAAGACTACAAAGCAGCCGATCCCACCGTGTACCCGGCCGGCCACGTCCGTCAGTACCGGGACATCCTGGCCGCCATCGCCGGTGGGAAACAGCCCGGCGTAACCGTCAGCGACGCCGTCAATGCCCTGGCCGCGGTGCGTTCGGTGTACGTCTCGGCCACCCTCGGCCAGCCCGTCCTCTTCGAGGATGTCCTGGCAGGCAAGTACAACGACCTCGAAGTCCGCACCGGCACCGCGGCAGAAAGCGCCTGAGCCATGAAGTTTTCAGTATTTACCGCATCAACCCCCGAGTGGACCCCCGAGGATGCCGTCCAGCAGCTGGCCGGCCAGGGCTGGGACGGCGTCGAATGGCGCATCACGGACCAGGGCGACGCCCCCGAGCCCGGCTTCTGGGCCGGGAACAAAGCCACCGTGCCGCTGGCCGGAATGGAAGACCACCTGGACCGGATCGCCGCCATTACCAGCGACGCCGGCCTGGAGTTCTCCGGCATCGGCGGGTACGCGCGGTGCGACAACCACGGTGATGTGGACCGCATGCTCGCCGCCACCGCCAAGCTCGGAGCCGGCCAGGTGCGGGTGACCACGCCGCCGCTCGGAACCGCAGCCTGGGGCAACGAACCGGCCAGCGGCACCCCGTACCCGGAGCTCTTCGCCGCTGCCCGCCGCGATTTCGAATGGATTGCCGAGCGGGCGGCGCACCACGGGGTGAAGGCGCTCGTGGAGCTGCACCACCGCACCATCACCGCATCGGCATCATCGGCGCTGCGGCTCCTGGACGGCCTGGACCCCCGGCACGTCGGCGTCATCCATGACCTGGGAAACCTGCTGATCGAAGGGCAGGAGGACTACCTCCCCGCCTTCGAACTCCTGGGCGATTACCTGGCGCACGTACACGTGAAGAACGCGGTGTGGGTGGACAGCGGCGAGACCGACGAATCAGGGGCAGCCATTTTCAGGAACGAGTGGGCGCCCCTGCGCGCGGGCCAGGGCAGCGTACTGCAGTACTTCAAGGCGCTCGCCGCCTTCGGATACGACGGCTGGGTGACCGTGGAGGACTTTTCCACTGAGCTGCCGCTGGCCGAACGAACCGCCGGGAACCTCGAGTACCTCCGCGCCACGGCCGCCCTGGCTGGGCTCAATGTCGCAGCCGGGAGGCGTTGAGCCATGGCGCAGACCATAGCGGACCACCCGG
Source organism: Pseudarthrobacter niigatensis (assembly GCF_030812615.1). Classification (NCBI taxonomy): domain Bacteria; kingdom Bacillati; phylum Actinomycetota; class Actinomycetes; order Micrococcales; family Micrococcaceae; genus Pseudarthrobacter; species Pseudarthrobacter niigatensis. The sequence continues at coordinate 19,593 of NZ_JAUSTB010000013.1, forward strand.
ACCGGCTCCTGCCCGCCGATCCCGGGGTCCGGGACATTGCCCGCGCGCTCTTCTCCCGGGTGGAAGGGCTCCCCATCATCTCCCCGCACGGGCACGTCGACGCGGCGGTCATCGAACAAAACACCCCGTTCCCGGACCCGGCCGCACTCCTGGTCACTCCGGACCACTACGTCACCCGCCTGATCCACGCCGGCGGGGCGACCATGGACCAGCTGGGCCTGGGCAACCAGCCGGCAGACTCGCGGCAGGTGTGGCGGCACTTCTGTGAAGCATGGCCCGCCTTCGAGGGAACCGCCTCCGGGTACTGGATCCGCCAGGAGTTCGCCCACGTCTTCGGCCTGGCCGAGGAACCGTCCGGCCAGAACGCGGACCAACTCTACGATGCACTGCAAGCCAAATTGTCCGAGCCCGGTTTCCGGCCACGGGAATTGTTCAAGGAATTCAACATCGAGGTGCTCGCCACCACGGATGATCCACTGGACTCACTGGACAGCCACGCTGCGCTGCAGGCGGACCCCGCCTTTGCAGGCCGGGTGCTGCCCACCTTCCGGCCGGACCAGTACTTGAACATGGCACATCCGGCCTGGCAGGAGAACGTGGAACGCCTCCTCGGCTCTGCGGGGGAGGGTGCCACCGGCTACGCCGGGTACATCAAGGCACTTGAGTCGCGGCGCCGGCACTTCGTGGAGCGCGGCGCCGTCTCCGCCGACCACGGCGTGTTCACGCCTGCCACCCTGAAACTGGACGACGGCGAGGCCGAGCGGCTTTTTGAGCGCGGCAGGACGGGCCAGGCGAGCGCCCGGGACAGGGACGCCTTCGAAGCCCACATGCTGTACCAGATGGCCAGGATGTCGGTGGAGGACGGGCTGGTCATGACCATCCACCCGGGCTCCTTCCGGAACCACCACGCACCCACGTTCGAGGCCTTCGGCGCCGATACCGGGCACGACATCCCGGTGGCGGTGAACTACACCGAAGCCATCCGGCCGCTGCTCCAGGACTTCGGGACCGCCAAGGACTTCCACCTGGTGCTGTTCACCCTGGACGAGACCGTCTTCTCCCGGGAGCTGGCCCCGCTGGCCGGGTTCTACCCATCGGTGTACCTCGGTGCGCCGTGGTGGTTCCTGGATGCCCCGGACGCCATGCTGCGGTTCCGCTCGGCGGTGACGGAGACGGCTGGCTTCTCGCGGTCCTCCGGGTTCATCGATGACACCCGCGCCTTCTGCTCCATTCCGGCCCGGCATGACACCGCCCGGCGAATCGAGGCGTCCTTCCTGGCCAGGCTGGTTGCTGAACACCGGGTCACCGAGGAACGGGCGCACGAACTTATCGTGGACATCGTGGACGCGTCACCCCGGCGGGTGTTCAAGCTGTGAACGCCGCGCCGCTGGCACTCAACCGCAGCCTGAAGCCGCTGCCCAAGCCTCCGGTGCGCATCGTGCACCTTGGGCTGGGGGCGTTCCACCGCTCCCACCAGGCCTGGTATACCCAGCACGCCCCGGACGCGGCGGAGTGGGGGATCGCGGCGTTCACGGGCCGCCGCCCCGACGCCGCGGCAGCGCTGTCCCGCCAGGACTGCCTCTACACGCTGGTGGAACGGTCGGCCGGCGGGGACAGCTTCGAAGTCATCGGCAGCATTGTGGAAGCGGTGGACGGCGCCAACACCGCACGGCTCTGCGAGCTTGTCGCGGCGAAGGAGACGGCGGTGGTCACGCTGACCATCACCGAGGCGGCCTACGGGCTGGCCGCGGATGGAACGTTCGACGCCGGCACTCCAGGCGCCGCGGATGACCTCCGGGCGCTGTCGGCAGCAGCGTCCGGGGAGGCCGGAGTGCCCGGCACGCCGCTGGGGCGCCTGGTGTTGGCCCTTGCCAGGCGCCGGGACAGCGGCTCAGGACCCATCGCCGTCGTCAGCTGCGACAACTTGTCCGCAAACGGTGAAGTTGCCCGCCGGGCCGTCCTGGGACTGGCCTCCGGATGGGGTTCCGGGCTGGCCGGGTGGATCGAGGCGAACGTCAGCTTTGTCAGCACGTCCGTGGACAGGATTACGCCGCGGACCACCGAGGCGGACATCGCAGAGGTGGAAGAGCAATGCGGTTACAGCGACAATTCGCCGGTGGTGGCTGAACCTTTCCGGAACTGGGTACTCAGCGGGGACTTCCCGGCCGGGCGTCCCCGCTGGGAGGAGGCCGGCGCCGTCGTGGTCGGTGACATCGAGCCCTATGAGAACCGGAAGCTGTGGCTCCTCAACGGCTCGCATTCCATCCTTGCCTACGCGGGACAGCTCCGCGGGCATGCCACCGTGGCGGACGCCCTGGCAGACCCCCTCTGCCGGAAAGCCGTGGAGGACTTCTGGGACGAGGCAGCCCACCACCTGCAGGGGGAAGGACTGGACATCCCGACGTACCGCCGGGCCCTGCTGGAACGCTTCGGAAACGAGCGCATCGCCCACCGGCTCGCACAGATCGCGGCCGATGCCACCACCAAGCTGCGCATGCGGGCGGTACCCGTGATGGCGGCGGAACGGGCCGACGGCCGCAGTGGCGCAGGCAGCGCTTTGATGCTTGCCGCCTGGATTGACTACGTCACCGCGGGAAACGACTTCCAGGATCCGCTCGCCGCCGAAATCCAGGCTGCTGTGGCACTTGACGGCACCAATCGGGTGCAGGGTTTGCTTCGCCTCGTCAGCGCTGCCCTCGCAGAGGACCCTGGCGTCGTCGCCCTTGTTTCCCGGCTGCTCGGATCCTTCGCAACGACCCCGGCCGCCACCCCTGCAAGTACCTGAAACCCGCTTTTACTTCCGGAAGGAACAGTTAGTCCCATGAAAATCATTGCCGCCGATGTGTTCGTTACCAGCCCCACCCGAAACTTCGTGACCCTCCGGATCACCACGGACGACGGCGTGACGGGCATCGGCGACGCCACCCTGAACGGCCGCGAGCTCGCCGTCGCCGCCTACCTGAAGGAGCACGTCGCGCAGCTGCTCATCGGCAAGGACCCGCACCGGATCGAGGACACCTGGCAGTTCCTGTACCGGAGCGCCTACTGGCGTCGTGGCCCGGTCACCATGGCGGCCATCGCCGCCGTGGACATGGCGCTTTGGGATATCAAGGGCAAGGTTGCCGGGCTTCCCGTGTACCAGCTGCTGGGCGGGGCGTCCCGGAACGGGCTGCGCGCCTATGGCCACGCGTCCGGTTCGGACATCGAGTCGCTGTTCGATTCCGTACGGGAACACCTGGAACTCGGCTACAAATCCATCCGGATCCAGACCGCCATCCCGGGGATCAAAGCCGTCTACGGCGTGGCTGCCCAAGCGCAGGCGTCGGGGGAACGGTATGACTACGAGCCCGCCGGCAGGGGAGCATTCCCGCAGGAAGAGGACTGGGACACCCGCGCCTACCTGCGGCACCTGCCCACGGTCTTCGAGGCTGTCCGGAACGAGTTCGGCCCCGAGATCCCGCTGCTGCATGACGGACACCACCGGATGACGCCCATCCAGGCCGCGAAACTGGGCAAGGCACTGGAGCCCTACGACCTGTTCTGGCTTGAGGATTGCACCCCGGCGGAGAACCAGGAAGGCCTGCGCCTGGTCCGCCAGCACACCACCACACCGCTGGCGATCGGTGAAATCTTCAACACCGTGTTCGACTTCCAGACGCTGATCAAGGAACAGCTGATCGACTACGTCCGGGCAGCGTCCACGCACTTCGGCGGGATTTCGCCGCTTAAGAAGGTCATGGACTTCGCGGCGCAGTACCAGATCAAGTCAGGCTTCCACGGCCCCACGGATATTTCCCCCGTGGGCTTCGCCGCGCAGCTGCATGTGGGCCTTGCCATCCACAACTACGGCATCCAGGAATACATGCAGCACTCGGACAAGACCAACGAAGTCTTCGAGCAGTCCATGACCTTCACTGACGGCTACCTGCACCCCGGCGACAAGCCCGGCATCGGCGTCGAATTCAACGAGGAAGCCGCCGCCGCCTATCCCTACCAGCAGGCGTACCTGCCCTACAACCGCCTGGTCGACGGCACGGTGCATGACTGGTGAGGCTGGCCGCGACTGGTAAGGAAAGCACCCGATGAGCAAGATCCGAATCATCGTCATGGGCGTCTCCGGCAGCGGCAAGACCACCATCGGCGATCTCGTGGCCCGCGAACTGGGCATCCCGTTCCTGGACGGCGATTCCCTGCATCCTGTGGAAAATGTCGCCAAGATGGCTGCCGGCACGCCCCTGACGGACGAGGACCGGTGGCCCTGGCTCGCAACCGTGGGTGCCGAGCTTGCCAAGGCAGGCGACGGCGGACTGGTCCTCGCCTGTTCGGCCCTTCGCCGCAGCTACCGCGACGCCATCAGGGAACAGGCTCCGGACACCATTTTCCTGCACCTGAATGGCAGCAAAGAGGTCTTGAAGGCCCGGACGGAAGGCCGCACCGGACACTTCATGCCTCCCGCGCTGCTGGACTCACAGCTGGCCACCCTGGAACCGCTGCAGGAGGATGAACGCGGGGTCGTTGTGGACATCGCCGCGCCGGTTCCGGACGTGGTGGCCCAGGCACTCAAGGGGATCTCCGCCGTCGTACCTTCACCCAAGGGAACCCATGGCACTGCTTCCCGGCGGTTCGACGTCGACCTTGCCGCCGCGCCGTTCAATCTCGACGCCGACGCCATCGCCTGGGTGGAGGCCACCCTGGGTGCCATGACGCTCGAGGAAAAGATCGGGCAGCTGTTCATCAACCACAACAACGATTACTCACCCGAGTACCTCGACGGCGTGCTGGACACGTACCACGTGGGCGGCATGCGGTACCGTCCGGGACCTTCCGCGGCCGTGCAGGAACACATCCGCTACGCCCAGACCAGGACCCGGATTCCGCTGCTGATCGCGTCCAACCCGGAGATGGGCGGAGCCGGCAGCTGCGACGACGGCACTTTCGTCTCGACGCACCTCCAGGCCGGCTCGCACCCGGACAAGAATATTGCCCGGCAAATGGGGCAGGTGGCCGGGGTGGAGACCGCGGCGTTGGGCTGTAACTGGGCTTTCGCGCCGATCGTGGACATCCACTACAACTGGCGGAACACCGTCATTTCCACGCGTTCTTTCGGCAATACCCCGGAAATCGTGGTGGAACGCGCCAAAGAATACTTCGACGGCATCAGCGAATCACCCACGGCCTGCGCCATGAAGCACTTCCCGGGCGACGGAATCGACGAGCGCGACCAGCACGTGGTCACCTCCTACAACACCCTCCCCTATGAGGAATGGGACCGGACCTACGGGCACGTGTACCGGGAAATGATCGCGCACGGAGTGCAGTCCATCATGGTGGGCCACATCGGGGCGCCGGAGGTTTCCCGGCGTTTCCGGCCGGAACTGTCCGATACGGAGATCCTGCCGGCCACGCTCTCACCCGAACTGCTGCAGGACCTGCTGCGCGGGGAACTAGGCTTCAACGGGCTGGTCCTCACGGATGCCTCGCAGATGGTGGGCCTCACGCAGGCGAAGAAACGCAGGGACCTGGTGCCTGCCACGATCGCCGCCGGCTGCGACATGTTCCTCTTCTTCCGGAACCCGGCCGAGGACTTCCAGTACATGCTGGACGGCTACAAGTCGGGCGTCATCACCGAGCAGCGGCTGCACGACGCCCTGCGGCGCATACTCGGCCTGAAGGCGTCGCTGGGCCTGCACCTCAAGCCTGTTGACCAGCTCGTGCCGCCGTCGGAGGCGCTTGCCGTCATTGGATCCGCTGCGCACCGTTCGGTGGCTGCGGAGATCGCCGACAAGACCGTGACCCTGGTCAAAGACACCGCGGGAAATCTGCCCATCACTCCGCAGACCCATCCCAGGATCCGCCTGTACGGAATCTCAGGCGGGTCCGATTTCACCCGCGCCGACCCGCTGGCCTACCTGGAGGTGGTCAAGGAGGAACTCGAGGTTGCCGGATTCGAGGTGTCCTTGTTCCGGACGGCTGAACAGCGCGAAGCGGCGGGGGAGACCGGGGTGAACTTCATGTCCATCATCTCCGAAGAGGCTACTGGGAATTACGCGGAGAAGTACGATGCTGCGTTTGTCTTTGCCAACGTCAAGGGCTTCGCGCAGGAGGCAGCCATCCGGATCAAGTGGTCATCGCCAATGGCGGCGGAAATTCCCTGGTACGTCACGGAGGTGCCCACCGTGTTCGTCTCCCTCAATCAGCCGAACCACCTGATCGACGTACCCATGGTCAAGACAGCCATCCACGCGCACACCGGGACACGGGAAGCGATCCGGGCTGCCGTGGAGAAGATCCAGGGGAAGTCCGAGTTCCAAGGGACGTTCAACGAGAACGTGTTCTGCGGGTCCTTCGACACCCGGCTGTAGGGGCTTTGGACTCTGGGGGCCTCGGGGTGTCCGTTTGTAGCCTCGAGGCATCCCTGGAACCAAGAGGAGGAGTGCCATGGGCGGCACAGCGGCGGGTCTCGGTGTCCGTTCCGGTCCACAATCCGGGCCTGGCCCCCAGCGACGCCGGCTTCGCGGTTTCCTTGCGGCCGCCGTCGCAACCGGTCTGTCCACGCATGGTCTCTTGCCGCGGGTCCTGCGGACATGGGGTGCCACCGGGCCTGAAAAGACTGCGCCGCTTCCGGGCGACGAACTGATTCCCGACGCCGACGACGTCTGGACCATGGCGGTTACCGTCGCCGCACGCCCTGGCCAGGTCTGGCCATGGCTCGTGCAGATGGGGGTGGACCGTGCGGGCCTGTACTCCTACACCTGGGTGGAGAACGGGTTGCTCCGCCTGGGCGTTAGCAATGCGGAGCGGGTGCATCCAGAGTGGCAGGACCTGAAGGTGGGAGACATCATCGCCTTCACACCTGGTGGTTACCCGGGCGGGCGGCGCGGGCCGCGTGTAGTGGACCTGGCTCAGGACCGCCACCTCGTCCTGGATTCCAGCCCGGGTGCCCCGCCCGGAACAGTGACCGGTACGTGGCAGTTCGTGCTGCACGACGCCGGCCCTTCAGGTACCAGGCTGCTGCTTCGGACGCTGACGGGCCCCGGGCGGCCACTCGGTCTTCGCGTGACGGACTTCCTGCTCCGGCCCGGCTACCTTGTCATGGACCGTGCCATGCTGCTTGGCGTCAAAAAGCGCGCCGAGGGCGGGGCACTAAGGAATCCGTCGCCGTCGACACTGCTCTGACCTCAGCAGGCCCTCAAGGCTCTGCCTGCGTGGCCCTGCCTGGCATCCCGGTTGGGGCGGCCTGCTCCGATAGCCAATGCAATGCCTCGCTCCGGTCGGTGAAGTAGGCCGTGGGAGTCAGCGACCGCTGGGAAAACGCGGCCACCACTTTGCCCGTGGGTCCGTCCCCGACCAGGGCGACGGCGGAAAACCCGCGGTAGGCGTTCATGCCGGCCCTGGCCTCCGGCGTCAGCCCGGCAACTCCCGCGAGATCCACCAGAACGGGCAGCATCAGGCCAACGCTGAGGCCTTCCAGGACCCGGGCAGCACGTACCGCAAGGTCGTACGTTATGTGGACGCCGGGGTTCCACTCCAACTGCAGCACGCCCCTATCGCAAGAGGCAGCAAAGTATTCGTTCATTCCCGTCCTGGATTCTCATTCAGCGCTTGTCTTCCGGACACCTGACTCCTTGGGCTTATTCTGCCTGATGGCTGCGACAATCGGTTGACCAGCGGTTATACCTGAGGCGTGAGCTGCACCGTCCGCTTCGCTGATGTGTAGTGAAGGCCTCCAGGCGTCCTGACCCTGGGCCGATCGTCCGGGGTTCCTTCCAGAACGCCCACGTCGGCTATTGGGCGGCAGTGGCCTTCCAAGGCAGGGGGCCGACGCGCAGTTGGGACAGGCCCGACGACGGTCCCCTGGCAGCACGCTGCGGCCAATACATCGTCTTGGGGAGGTTTTCAACGCATCGGGCCCACATGGGAAGATGTCGGCCTGAGCCGCTCAAGCACGTGGGCGGCACAACGTCGATATGTGGAGGTCATGTGCGCGCGATTGTCTTGGATGAGATAGCTGGGCCGCTGGCCGTCCGGGAGGTTGGAGAACCTGAGGTGCCGGTGGGCGGCGTCGTCATCAGCGTCGTTGCCACGGGGCTTTGCCGCAGCGACTGGCATGCTTGGGCCGGTCACGACGACATAGCGCTGCCGCACGTCCCGGGACACGAGTTCGCCGGAGTCGTTGCCAGTGTCGGCCCGGGAGTGACGAAGTGGACGGCCGGCGACCGCGTCACCGCGCCCTTCGTGGAAGGATGTGGCGGCTGCGAGTGGTGCCTCGCCGGCAATGCGCAGGTTTGCCCGCAGCAGCAACAGCCAGGCTTTACTCACTGGGGTTCCTTCGCCGAGCAGGTAGTAATCCACGCTGCCGACACCAACCTTGTGGCAGTTCCCGACGGGGTCAGCTTCGAGGCTGCCGCCAGCCTGGGCTGCCGGTTTGCCACCGCTTACCGGGCTCTGACCGGACGGGCCGGCCTCAACGCCGATGAATGGGTTACCGTCATCGGGGCAGGCGGCGTGGGGCTCAGCACCGTCATGATCGCCAAGGCCCTCGGCGGCAATGTGATCGCTGTTGACCGGAACCCGGCCGCCCTTGAGGTGGCTGCGCGCCTCGGCGCGGACCATGTCCTAACTGCAGCCGGTTCAGACATTCCAGCCCAGGTGCACGCACTCACGGGAGGGGGCCATGTCTCAGTCGACGCCGTCGGCAGCGAGCAGACGTGCGCCGACGCACTCCTGAGCCTGCGCCGCCGGGGCCGGCACGTCCAGATCGGGCTCCTGCCGCCGGTGGAAGGCCACCCCCGTGTGCCCATGGCGCGCGTGATCGCCTGGGAACTGGACGTCTTTGGAAGCCACGGGATGGCCGCCGCGGACTATCCCGGAATGCTCGCCTTGATTGAGTCGGGGGCACTTGAACCCCAGAAGTTGATCGAACGCGTCATTGGGATGGACGAAGCTGCCGAAATGCTGCCCCGGCTGGACACCGCGAAGCTCGCGGGCATGACGATGATCGATCCGACGCGCTGACGCATTCGGCGCGGACACCGGGCGGTAGGTCACGTTGCAGCGCCATCGGGGCACCTCCCGGAATGAAGAAAGGCCCTGCTTCTCTTTTGCAAGTGAAGCAGGGCCTTTCTACGTGGCGGTGACGGTGGGATTTGAACCCACGTTGGCTTTTACACCAAACAACATTTCGAGTGTTGCACCTTCGGCCGCTCGGACACGTCACCAACCTCAATAGGGTACCGGAGCAAGGCCTGCATCCCCAAAACGTGCGCACACCCAGCCAGTGCTCCGGCCCCCGTATTGATTGTCGTACCCCCTTGTCATGATGGGTTTATGGGGAAAGCGGCGGTGGTGAGGGCGTTTGGGGAGATCTGTGCTGCCCTGGCTGTGCTGAATGCTGAGGTGGACGGGGCTGGTGTGGAGCCGTTTTCTGCGGCTGATCCGTTGGCTGGTGTGGCGGCTGGGTGCCTGGACATTCTGGCCGGTGCCCGGGAGGTGGAGGCCGGGTTCGCTGGCCTGAAGGCCAGGGCTGCGGTTGGGTATGCGGAGAGCGCCGACGTGGTTGCGGGGCCGGATGTGCCGGTGCGTGCGCGGGAGATGGCGGTCGCGGCGGAGATCGGGTGCGTGTTGGCTCTGGGTCCGCGGGCCGCGTCGTCGTTCCTGACGGCCTCGCACGCCGTTGTTGCCACGTTGCCGCTGACCTTGTCGGCGTTGCAGGCCGGGGTGATCTCCTGGGGCCACGCGGTGGTGATGGCGGACGAGACAGCCTGCCTTGATGCTGCGGGGGCGGCGGCGTTGGAAGCCCATTTCCTGGACCCGGGCGCCGCGGACCCGGCGCGGGGCTGCCCGGTGGGTGCGTTGCCGGCGCACCGGTTCAAGGCCAAGGCCCGGACCTGGCGGGAACGCCACCACGCCGAGAGCATCGAGGCACGCCACGCCAATGGGGTCGCGGAGCGGCGGGTGGAGTTCCGGGCGGACCAGGACGGGATGGCCTGGCTCTCCGCGTATCTTCCCGCGGACCAGGCCCTGGCCGGGTGGAACCGGCTCACCGCGACCGCCCGGGGCCTGCAGGGCCCCGGCGAGGGCAGGACCCTGACCCAGCTCCGGGCCGACACCTTCGCCGACGCGATCCTCACCAACGGCACCGGCGCCAGCGACACCCGTGCAAGCGGCAGTCGCGGTTTGACCGAAGGCGCGAGCGGCAGCTCCTGCGGCGGTGCGGGTGCGAGTGGCAGCTCCACCGGGGGTGTGGGTGCTGTCCGGGACCGTGTGCTGTCGCCGGTCCGGGCGCAGGTGCTGGTGACGGTTCCGGTGTTCTCGCTGCTGGGCCTGACGGACGAGCCGGCGGTGCTGGACGGGTACGGGCCGGTTCCGCCGTCCATGGCACGGGAGCTGGTGGCCTCCGGGGCGGGGTCGTTTTACCGGGTGTTGGTGGACCCGCGGGACGGGGCCCCGTTGGAGATCGGCCGGACGAGTTACCGGGTGACAGGTCCGATGCGGGCGTGGTTGCGGATGCGGGACGGGAAGTGTCCGTTCCCGGGGTGCAGCAACAACTCCCTGGACAACGATGCCGATCACATCCTCGCCTGGGCCAAGGGCGGCACCACCGGAATCAGCAACCTGGGACAGCCCTGCCCGAAGCACCACAAACTCCGACACGCCACGGGCTGGAAACCCACCCCCGCCACCAAGAACGAACCACCCGGCTGGACCTCACCCACAGGCCGCCACTACCAAAGCGAACACCAAGACTGGGAACCACCACGATGGCCTCCGGGATGGTCCTCTGGATTTTTTAAAGGTGAAAGGTACCTGTCACGTGGGCAAAACATGACAGACGAAGAAATGGTGCCTAAAGAACTGCGCGTCGCCAGAGAGCGAAGCGTCCTCGAAGAAGCGCTCCTCAAGCACCTTGTCTCTTGACGCGATCAACCCGCCACGCGTCGTCGGACTTTCCCCGCCGACGCGCGTCCGGATAGATTCGTCAGCAAGATGACAAATTCACAGACTCCGATCCACGCCACCGCATACTGGACCACTGCAAAGGAGCATGGCGAGCTCAGGGCCGAGGACGTGCCCGCCCCGGGACCCGGTGAAGCGCTGGTCCGTGCCCTCTACTCCGGCATCAGCAAGGGCACCGAAATGGTGGTCCATGCCGGGGCAGTGCCGCCGCGGGTCGCGGAGGAAATGCGGGCCCCGCATCAGGAAGGCCAGTTTCCCGGGCCCGTGAAATTCGGCTACTTGTCGGTGGGAGTCGTGGAGGACGGGCCCGAAGGGTGGAAGGGCCAGCGCGTGTTTTGCCTGAACCCGCACCAGGACCTCTACGTTGTCCCGGTGGAGTCCCTGACCAGGATTCCCGACGACGTTCCCTCCCGGCGGGCGGTCCTCACGGGAACGGTGGAAACGGCGGTCAACGCCCTGTGGGAAGCCGGGCCAAGGCTGGGGGACAGGATCGCCGTCGTCGGTGCCGGGTTGGTGGGCGGAATGGTGGCCACGCTCCTGCGCACTTTCCCGCTGCAACGCCTGCAGCTTGTGGACCTGGACGCGGGGAGGAAGCAGCTCGCGGACGCCCTCGGGGTGGACTTCGCACACCCGGACGAAGCCCTGGCCGACTGCGACATCGTGTTCCACTGCTCGGCTTCGCAGGAGGGACTGGAACGCAGCCTGCAGCTGGTCGGCGATGAGGGTGACGTGATCGAAATGTCGTGGTACGCCAACCGGGAAGTCACTGTGCCGCTGGGGGAGGACTTCCACGCCCGGCGCCTGTCCATCAGGGCCAGCCAGGTTGGTGCCGTGGCACGCGCCCGGCGCCACCGCCGCACCAATGCCGACCGCCTGGACCTGGCAGTGTCGCTGCTCAAGGCCCCCGTCTTCGACGCATTCCTGACAGGTTCGTCCCGGTTCGAAGACCTGCCCGGCGTCGTCCAAAGCCTGGCGGACGGTACCTTGGAAGCCCTGTGCCACGTCGTCGAATACCCCGCCACCAGCCCAGCTGCCCACGACTCCGAAACCTTGAGGTAACCCATGTTCAGCTTGACCGTCCGCCGCCACTTCATGATCGCCCACAGCCTTCCGCGTAAAGCCTTCGGACCTGCACAGGGACTCCATGGGGCCACTTTCGTGGCCGAGGTGACCTTCCGCCGCCGCGCGCTGAACGATGATGCGATCGTCCTGGATATCGGTGCCGCCGGAACCATCATCGAGGAAGTACTTGCCGACCTGAACTACAAAAACCTGGACGAGCATCCGGATTTCGACGGCAAGCTCAGCACCACGGAGGCGCTGGCCGAGTACATTGCCAATAAAGTCGCCACCCGGATCAAGGACAGCGACGACGGCCGCGAACTCGCAGGCCTCGACGTCACGCTGCGCGAGAATCCGGACGCGTGGGCCGCCTATTCCCTGGACTTCACCGCCTGACCGTGCGGCACATCCGGCTGCTGGTCCCCGGCAACATCCGCCACAGCTCGGGCGGCAACGTCTACAACGCGCGCCTGGTTGCCGCCCTCCAGGCCTTGGGTGCAGGGGTTGAGGTCATTGCCGTGGAGGGCGCCTGGCCGGATGCCGGCGCACACGATCGACGCCGGTTGGGCGCCCTCCTCGGGGCGTGGGACCAGGAAACACATCCCGGGCTGCCTGTGGCGATCGTGGATGGACTGGTGGCCGTCGGCGCTCCGGACGAACTGGAATTCGCTGCGAAGGCCGGCCGGCAAACGTGGGTCCTGGTGCATATGCCTGTGCCGGAAGATGCAGGCGGCCGGGCCCTTCTACGTGAGGGCAGGGCTTTGCGCGCCGCAGCCGGCGTCATCTGCACCAGCACGTCTGCGGCAAACGAGCTCCGCAAACGGGGGCTCCCGCAAGCGCGGGTCGTCCTGCCCGGAGTTGTCCCAGCAGCCCAGGCCTGCGGTTCAACGCCCCCGCACCTGGCCCTGGTGGCCGCCTTGCTGCCCAACAAGGACCAGCTGCTGGCCGTGGAAGCACTCGCCCAAATCCAGGACGTGCCATGGACTGCGTCCCTGGTGGGATCCGACCGCGCCGACCAAGCCTACGCGCAGGAAATCCGGGGCGCCGTCCTCGCCCACGGATTGCAGGAACGGGTCCGGCTCACCGGCGAGCTGACCGGTGAAACACTGGAAAATGAATGGGCGAAGACCGACCTCAGCCTGTTGCTGTCCCGGGCGGAGGCATTCGGAATGGTGGTCACCGAGTCCCTGGCCCACGGCATCCCCGTCGTTGTCCGGGAAGAGACAGGGGCAGTGGAGGCCCTGGGCATGGCAGGATTAACAGCGGCCGACGGCGGCCCCCGCCTTCCCGGGGCAGTGCTGCGGCTGCCGGCCGGGGGACAGGAAAGTCCCGGACTGCTGGCAGGGGTCCTGCGGCGGTGGCTTGGGGACGCCGCTCTCCGCGAAAGCTGGCGCGCAGCAGCGCTGGAGGCGCGGACGAGGCTACCGGACTGGAGCAGTACCGCCCGGGAAGTGCTGGCCCTGCTGGGGGCCCGGGACTGACAGCGGGACTGGAGACCGGGCCGACTGCGGACCGGGGCTGTGGCCTTCTACGGCTGCGGGCTGATACTCCGGTGTCCCGCGAAAAACTCCCGCAACAGTAGGGCGCACTCTTCCTCGCGGACGCCCGGGTACACTTCAACCCAGTGGTTGAGCCGCCGTTCGCGGAGGATGTCGAACACGGAACCGGCAGCGCCGGCCTTTTCGTCCCAGGCACCGAACACCACCCGCGGGATCCGGGCCAGGACGATCGCGCCGGCGCACATGGCGCAGGGTTCCAGCGTGACCACCAGCGTGCAATCAGACAACCGCCAGCCGTCGCCGCTGCCGCCGCCGAGCCGTGCCCGTTCCTGCAGCCGGGCCGCCGCTTCCCGGATGGCCACCACCTCGGCGTGGGCCGTGGGGTCGCCCAGTTCCTCCCGCTGGTTCCGGCCGGAACCCAGGACCCCGCCGTCGGGCCCCAGCACCACGGCGCCGATGGGAACATCCTCCGTGGCGAGTGCCCGGCGCGCTTCCGCCAACGCAAGGCCCATCCAGGCATGATGTTTCTTTTCGGGCAACGGCATGGCTCAATGATAGTTTCGGGGATACTCAGGTTACTTACCGACGCCGGGAGGCACCATGGACACTCTTCGGGATCGCCTAGGTCTTTGGTTCAAGCCCTATGCGGCGCTGGTCCTCACCATCCTCGTGGGCGGTGCGATCATCGTATCCCTGGCCTTGCTTGGCGCCGAGGTGTACGACAATGTGGTGGATTCCGCGGGCCTGGCCAACCTGGACAAGCCGGCCCTGGCCCTGTCGGAGAGCTTGCGCAGCCCCGGCCTCGATGCGTTCGTTACCGGCTTCACCAATATCGGCGGCGGAATCGGAATGCCCATCCTCGCCAGCATCCTGACCGCCTGGCTGACCTTCCTCAGCCGGAACTGGCGGCCCCTCATCCTGATTGGCGGCGCAGCGGCCGTCTCCATCATGGCCACGACGTTCGGCAAGAAACTGGTGGGCCGCACCCGCCCGGACCACGCGGACGCCGTGCCCCCTTACGAGGATTCACCGTCATTCCCCAGTGGCCACACCCTGAATACCACCGTGGTGATCAGCCTGGTGGTGTACCTGATCTGCCTCCAGTTCCAGGCCACGGTGGTTCGCGTCTCGGCCATCACGGGCGGCACGCTGTTCATCATCGCCATGGGGCTGAGCCGCGTCTTCCTTGGCCACCACTGGCTGACCGATGTCATGGCCGGGTGGCTGCTCGGCCTGACGTGGGTGGGCGTGGTCATTCTGGCGCACAGGTTGTTCCACCTGGTCCGCAGGCGGGAGCACGCCGGTGCGGCGCCGTCGTTCGACCGTCCAATCGTCCGCGACGTGGTGGCCGAGGAAGCGCACCATGGGGGCGACGGCGGCAGTGAGCACGCCCACGGAGGCCACAACAAGGACACCGCCGGATGATAGTTTTGGGGGATGCGTACTCTCGTTGTTGACCACCCCCTGGTCGCCCACAAGCTCACCGTCCTGCGGGACAAGAACACGCCGTCGCCTGTCTTCCGGCAGCTGACGGAAGAGCTGGTGACGCTGCTGGCCTACGAAGCCACGCGGGAGGTCCGCACCGAGCCCGTCACCATCGAAACGCCTGTCAGCACCACCATCGGTACGGCGTTCACCAAGCCCACACCGCTGGTGGTCCCCATCCTCCGGGCGGGCCTGGGCATGCTGGAGGGCATGACCAAACTGGTCCCCACCGCCGAGGTGGGCTTCCTGGGCATGGCCCGGGACGAGGAAACGCTGGACATCATCACCTACGCCGAGCGCCTCCCCGAGGACCTGACCGGCCGCCAGGTGTTCGTCCTGGACCCCATGCTGGCCACCGGCGGCACTCTGCGCGAGGCCATCAAGTTCCTGTTCAAGCGGGGCGCTTCGGACGTCACCTGCATCTGCCTGCTGGCGGCTCCGGAGGGCCTGGCCAAGCTGGAGGAGGAACTGGGCGACGCAAACGTGCACATCGTCCTGGCCTCCATCGATGAGAAGCTCAACGAGAAGTCCTATATCGTTCCCGGGCTGGGCGATGCCGGCGACCGCCTCTACGGCATCGCCGGGTAGCCTCCCGCCGTCCGGACGGGACCTGTCGGGGAGGGACTTCGCAGACGGCTCTCATTTTGCGCTGGGCCTTTTCGGACCGGTGCCCCGCCGCTAGCCTGTGCGGATGGACTGGAAACTCGAACTTGTCTTTGTCCCTGTCTCCGACGTTGACCGCGCCAAGGACTTCTACGTCAACAAGGTGGGCTTCAACGCCGACTATGATGAGCGGCCCTCGGACGACCTCCGTTTCGTGCAGCTGACGCCGCCAGGTTCGGCCTGCTCCATCTGCATTGGCGAGGGGCTGACGGACGCACCTCCCGGCACCGGCTCAAACCTGCAACTGGTGGTCAGCGACATCACCGCGGCGCATGACTTCCTGAAAACCAACGGTGTGGACGTCAGTGACGTGGACGTCCAGGACTGGGGACACTTCGTGTACTTCGCCGATCCGGACGGCAACAAGTGGTCTGTCCAGTGCATACCGTGGCGGAACGCCGGGGCAGACGCGGCGCCAAGCCCTGCACCTTAAACCAGTGAGGGCCGCATCCCCGGGGATGCGGCCCTCACTGCGCGGTAGTTCCCTGCCGGGCCCCACTCCAAGGCGAACGACGGCGGGGCCAGGGACGCGTCGTCGGGCGGCCGTCAGTGCTGGAAAGGCTCAGCTGAATGTGCCGCTTCGACGCGCCGCGGCAGGGAAATGGTGCCTAGTACCAGTTGTGCGCCAGGTGGAAGTTCAGTGCGCCGCAGGGGGACTGGTAGCTCTTCTTGATGTAATCCAGGCCCCAGTTGATCTGGGTCCGGTAGTTGGTGAGGTAGTCCGCACCTGAGCTGGCCATCTTCTCGGCGGGGAGGGACTGGACTATTCCGTACGCCCCGCTGCTGGGATTGGTAGCTGTGGTGGTCCAGTCGGATTCCTTGGTCCACAGGGTCTGCAGGCACTGCATCTGGTCCGGTCCCCAGCCGAATGTGGCCAGCTGGCCGGCGGCGTATGCCTGGGCGCCGGCGGGATCGTTGACTGCGACGGCGGGTGCAGGCTCGGGGGCAGGGGCCGGTGCGGGTGCCGGGGCAGGTGCCGCCGGTGCGGGAGCCGCGGGCGCTGCTGCCGGAGCCGGTTCAGCCGCCTGCGGTGCAACGCTGATGGCTGCGGGAGCGGGGCTCTCCACTGGGTTGGAGCGGATTTCGCTCTTCTCGATGCTCATTTGGGCGTCGGCTGCTGCCGTGTTTGACTGGGTGGACGACGCCGGGGTCATGCTGCTGGTGGCCTGTCCGGCCGCGCCTACCCCCACCAGTACCGCGCACGATGCCGCAAGGACGGCGGCGCGCTGGCCGAGGGTGGTCTTCTTGGCCTGCGGTTTGGCCCTGTGTTTAGCCTGCAGGCATGATTCTGCCGTGTTTTTGGACATGATTGATCGCCTCTCACACCTGCGGAGTTAGCTGTCGGGTTCGGATGAGGGCATCCGGCCGTACGGAAAGAAAATCACGTACTGGCTTAACCCCAAGGGCAGTCATTGCCCGGGACGGTGGGTCCCCCGCCTCTGCCGTTGCTCAATCGGAATCCGGGGAAGCGGCAGAGCTTGGCGTCAACCCGGGATATGCGGCCCGAACGGAAACCGCACCCAATCGACGGTACAGGAAGATTAAGCAGAAGTCACATTTAGGTAACGGAAGTCACGGATTCCGCGCGTCGGTTTGCGGGCGCACGCGCCGAGGATTCGCTAAACGGAAGCAGTCCAGCCCGCCGGGGAATTCCGGTCCGGGCCGGACTGCCTCGCTACTGGCCTGCCAGGGCGTACACCGTGGTGCCACCGATGCTCTGCGACTGGAAATTGGCGGCCACCCACTCAGCGATCTGCGTTGCTGCATCCGAGCCGCTGGTGGAACGCATGGTCCCGCCCGCGATGAAGAAATGGATCTTTCCCTGGGACACCAGCTCCTGGAACTGCGCCAGCGTGGGGGAGGGATCGGTGCCGTTGAAGCCGCCCACCGCCATGACTGGAAGTTCGGTTGCCAGCTGGTAACCGGCGGCGTTGTTCGAACCCACCACGGCCGCAGCCCAGGTGTAGCTTGAGGCCCCCGCCCGGAGCGCGGTGAGCAGCCCGGCCGACGGCGTCGGGGCACCCAAGAGGCCGCCCATCCCTCCGCTGCGGCCCCCGGCAAACCCTGTGCCGCCTTGGGTACCTGGCTGCCGGAAGCCCTGTCCCTGCGTGCCCTGTCCCTGCGTGCCTTGGGCTGTGCTGCCTGTGCCACCGGTGCCAAATCCGTTCCCGTTGCCCCCAGTGCCGCCGGGCGCTCCGCCCGGGCCCGTACCGCCCGGGCCCGCACCGAACCCTGACGTGGGGCCTGCGCTGACGATTGCCCCGCTGTGCACCGCCGATGCCGTGGAGACGGAGTAGGCAAGCGGCCCGGCGAGCGACGCAGCAACGGCCAGCACCGCCGTCGTCCGCTGGAGGGAGCGGCGGCCCAGGAACCGGTTGAGGCCCACTCCGGCGGAAGCGGCCAGCCCTGCCGCCAGCACCAGCCAGCGCAGCCACGGACCGTAGGCAGAGGTGGTGCCCAGCAGGGAGAACGCCGTCAGGGCTGCCGCTGCCACCGCCGCCGCGAGCGGGATTGCAGCGGCCAGCTGCTGCCTGTGCTGCCACAGGAGAACAGCGCCCAGGCCGGTAAGTGCCGCAATGCCGGGCGCCAGCGCCACCGCGTAGTAGGGGTGGATGATGCCGGCCATGTAGCTGAACACCAGGCCCGTCACCAGGACCCACGAGCCCCAGGCCACCACCGACGCACGCACCGGATCCGTCCGCGGCGCCCGTCGGCCCACCCACAGCAGGCCCGCCGCGAGGATCAGGGCGGAGGGCAGCAGCCACGCTATTTGGCCACCGAACTCGCTGTTGAACATCCGGAACAGGCCGGGGACGCCCCAGCCGTTGCCCCCGCCCACGCTGCCCGTTTCGTCGCCCGTCAGCCGCCCCAATCCGTTGTAGCCAAGGGTGAGTTCCAGGATGGAGTTGTCCTGCGACCCGCCAATGTAGGGCCGCATGCTGGCAGGCGTCAGCTCGACGGCCGCGAGCCACCAGCCCGCGGAAACAACCATCGCCGCCCCTGCCGCGGCCAGCCGCAGGAGGCGCCGGCCCAGCCTGCCCGGCCCCGCAACCATGTAGGCCAGGGCGAACCCGGGAACCACCAGCAGGACCTGAAGTTGCTTGGCCAGGAAGCCGAAGCCCAGGAACACGCCGGCCAGCAGGAGCCAGCGCAGCCGGTCCTCCTGGATTGCACGGAGGATCCCGTACCCGGCGGCAGTCATGAGCAGCACCAGCAGGGCGTCAGGGTTGTTGAACCTGAACATCAGCGTGGCAACCGGCGTGAGGGCGAGGACGGCAGCGCCCAGCAACCCGGCCCGGTGGGCGACGGTGTGGTCACCCGTGGCCTGCACCGCGGCTCGGCGCACCGCAAGGTGGAGCAGCCAGGCGGCCCCGACCCCCATCAGCGCTTGCGGGACCAGGATGCTCCACGGGTTCAATCCGAAGATCCGGACGGACAGTCCCATGATCCACAACGAGGCCGGCGGCTTGTCCACCGTGATGGAGTTGGCAGCGTCCGAGGAACCGAAGAACCAGGCAGTCCGGTCCTGCGATCCCGCCTGGGCCGCGGCGGAATAGAACGCGTTCGCCCAGCCTGATGCGCCGAGGTTCCACAGGTACAACACGGCCGTTCCGGCCAGTACTGCCGCCAGTTCCAGATGCCGCCGGAGGGCCTGGGGATTCCGCGGAGGCCGGACGGACTTTGTCCCGCTGTCCCCGGCGGACGTTGTTCCCCCGTCGTCGGCAGCCCGGGCCCTTACGGCCCGGGGTCCGGCTGCCCGTGCCCAGGAGGGACGCTCAACGCCGGTCGCGGTGCTTGAGAACGGCGGGGTCGGGTAGTGGCTGGCCATGGCGTGCTACTCCGCCAGGCGGTAGACGGTGGAGTTGCCCACGGTCTGCGCCTGGAAGTTCGCCTGCACCCAGGCGGCCACCTCGGAGTTGCCGCCGCGGCCGCCCATGCCGCCTCCGCCCATGCCGCCACCCTGGATGTAGTACCCGATCTCGCCCTTGGACACCATGTCCTGAAACTCGGCGAGCGTGGGGTACGGATCCCCGCCGTTCCAGCCGCCCAGCGCGATGACGTTGGTGTTGGTGGCCAGTTCCAGACTGGCTGCCTGGCTGGCGCCCGAGACGATGGCGGACCATTTGGTGGTGGTGGAGGAGAGCAGCGCGGTCACGGCGGCGTCGGTGGTCCCTTCACCGCCGGGGCCACCGCCCGGACCACCATTTCCAGTCGTGGGGTCAAAGCCGTTCGCCGGGTCGAACCCGTTACTGCCGGAGGCTGCCCCGTCAGTTCCGGCGCCTGCGTCCGTGCGGTCGCCGCGGGCGCCAGCGGCCCGGTTCCCAAAGCCGCCTGCCGACGAACCCGCGGGCCCCGACGTCGGAATGGAGCCCGAGTGCGCGGAAGCGGCGGTGGCCAGGGTCCAGGCAGTTGTGCCGAGTCCGCCGGCCAGCAGGGACACGACGACGACGGCGGCCGTACCTGCACGCCGGAACCGTCCGCCCGCCCCCAGTGCGTCGAGGCGCAGGAGGATCCCGGCAGCTGCCAGGACGCCAAGGACGATCGCGGCGATGCGCAGCCAGGGGAGCCACTCGGCATCCCGGCCCAGGAGTACGGCGGACCAGATGGAGGTGCCCAGGACCGTCACGGCCAGCACAATCCGCGCCGCCCAGTAGGCACGGCCGCGCCAAAGTTCCACGGCGCCGATGCCAATCAGGGCGGCGATCGCCGGGGCGAGCGCCACGGAGTAGTAGGGGTGGACAATACCGCTCATGAAGCTGAAGACTCCGGCGGTGACCAGGAGCCAACCGCCCCACAGGATGAGCGCTGCGCGGCTCGGTGAAGTGCGCACTTCACGCCGCGTGAACCACAGGCCGGCCACCAGCAGGACCAGCGCCGCGGGCAACAGCCACGACACCTCGCCGCCAAAGCTGGTCCCGAACATCCGGAGCAGGCCGGCGGCACCGCCGAATCCTCCGTTCCCTCCGCCGAAGCCGCCCCCTGGGCCGCCGGCTGCGCCTCCTGCGGCGCCGCCGGGCATCCCCTCACCCGAACCGGTGATGCGGGCCAGCCCGTTGTAGCCGAAAGTCAGTTCGAGGAAGCTGTTTGTAGTGGACCCGGCCATGTACGGCCGGGCAGAGGCGGGCGTCAGCTGGAACAAGGCAACGTAGCTGCCGGCCACCACAACGATGCCGCCGAGTGCGCCCAGCAGGTGCACCACCCGGCGTCCCACCGGGGCCGGTGCCGCCCACAGGTAAGCCAGCGCCAGCGCCGGTACCACCAGGAATCCCTGCAGCATTTTGGTGAGGAACGCCAGGCCAATCACGGCGCCCGCCGCCACCAGCCATTTCCAGCCCGCACGCTCGATGGCCCGGGTGGTGAAGTAAGCCGCCAGCACCAGGCACAAGGTGAGCATGGCGTCCGGGTTGTTGAACTTGAACATGAGCGCAGCCACGGGCGTCAGCGCCAGGGCCCCACCTGCCAGCAGGCCTGCCGCAGGCCCGGAAACCCTCTTGACCGCAAGGTAGAGGAAGCCGACGGCGGCCACGCCCATGAGCGCTTCAGGCACCAGCATGCTGAGTGACGAGAATCCGAAGATACGGCCCACGAGGGCCGGGATCCATAGCGCCGCAGGTGGTTTATCAACGGTGATGGCGTTGCCGGCGTCGAGCGAGCCGAAGAGGAAGGCGGTCCAGTCCTTGGTGCCGGCCTGGATGGCTGCGGCGTAAAACGAGTTTCCGTAGCCGGTTGCTGCGAGGTTCCACAGGTACAGGACGGCAGTGGCCAGCAGTAGCGCGGCTGCGGAAGGCCGCACCCAGCGTGCCTGGTTCCCGAAGGCGTAGCGCTGCCAGCGGGGCGTGGTCCCGCCGGATGCCCGCCGGAGGTCCGGGACGGGGGAAGGGGCCGGCGTGCCGGCAGAGTGGCCGGCGGGAGAAATAGTGGAGGTCATGATGCTGCCGTTTCTGTGGAGGGGGCCTGGGTGCCGGCTTCGGTGTTTTCGACGGGCTGTTGTGCCGCAATGGTGGTGCCGCCCGTGTGCGTCCGCGGCGTCCGTTCCCGGAACACCCAGAGCCGGAACAGCAGGAACCGCACAGCCGTGGCCGCAAGGTTCGCCGCCAGGACGGTGAGGACTTCCGCCCACCGGTCAGGCGTCGTCGTCCAGTGCACCAGGGCAAGCGCCCCGGAGGTGAGCACCAGGCCGATGCCGAACACGATGAGCCCCTCGAAATGGTGCCGGACCGGGTTGCCGCCCTGGATGCCGAACGTGAAGCGCCGGTTGGCTCCGGTGTTGGCCACGGCGGTGACCAGCAGCGCCAGGAAGTTTGCCAGCTGCGGATCCATGAAGCCTCGGCAGAACAGGAAGATCAGCAGGTAGGCAAGCGTTGAGGCGGCACCGATGGCGGCGAAACGGACCAGCTGGCCGAAGAGGCTGCCGCGGCGGGTCTGTTCGTCGGCCCGCGACGACGCGGGCAGCGGCCCCCGCGCCAGGGCTGCGCGCAGTTCCGGGACCGGGATCCGGCCGTAGACCAGGTCGCGGGTGAGCCGTGCCATCCCACGGATGTCGGCCAGCGCCGTGCGGACCACGTCAACGCTCGAATCCGGGTCGTCAACCCAGTCCACGGGGACTTCATGGACGCGCAGGCCGCAACGTTCGGCCAGGACCAGCAACTCGGTGTCGAAGAACCACGAGTTGTCCACCGTGTAGGGGAGGATCTGCTGGGCGACGTCGGCCCGGATGGCCTTGAACCCGCACTGGGCATCACTGAACCGGGCAGCCATCAGTGAATGGAGCATCAGGTTGTAGCCGCGCGAGATGAACTCCCGCTTTGGCCCGCGGACAACGCGGGAGTTGCGGGTCAGGCGGGTGCCGATTGCCAGGTCCGAGTGCCCGGAAATCAGGGGTGCCAGCAAGGGGGGCAGCGCTGCAAGGTCGGTGGAAAGGTCCACGTCCATGTAGGCCAGGACCGGGGATGGGGAAGCCAGCCACACTTTCCGCAGTGCATTCCCGCGGCCCTTCTCATCCAGGTGGACCACCGTGACCTCCGGGAACTCGCGGGCCAGCCGTTCGGCGATCTTCAGGGTTCCGTCCGTGCTGGCGTTGTCCGCCACGGTGATCCGGAAAGTGTGCGGGAAGGTATCCAGCAGGTGCCCGTGGAGCCTGCGGAGGCATTCCTCAAGGTCACGCTCCTCGTTGAAGACGGGGATGGTGACATCAAGGACGGGGACGGCGGTGCGCGTGTCAACGGGGGCGCGCCGTACGGCACGTCCCCCGGAAGGAAGGCCCGGCGGCGCTACCGCGGCGTCCTGCAGGGTTCCTGAAGTGGAGTCGGTGAGCGTCATGCATCAACAGTGGCGCCGCCTTATTTGTGGGCTTTAGGCGCAACCTGTGACGTGCCTGTGTAAGTCAGCCCGAGGTGGGACGCCGGTCAGGATGCGGCGGAACCGGCGGCCGGAAGACGGACGGCGAACTCGGTCCTCCCCGGCCGCGAAACCAGTTCCACGGTGCCGCCGTGGGCCATGACGATGGATTCGACAATGGACAGGCCCAGGCCGGAGGAACCCTCGGAGCCGGAGCGGGCGGCGTCCGCCCGGGTGAAGCGCGAGAAGATGCTGCCCTGGAATTCGGCCGGGATGCCGGGCCCGTCGTCGGTGACGGTGACCACCACACTGCCATCGGCCGAGCGCATCACGCCGGTGGTCACGGTGGTCCCGGCCGGCGTGTGCTTCCGGGCGTTGGAGAGCAAATTCGCCAGCACCTGGTGCAGCTGGGTGGTGTCCCCGCGGACCGTGACCGGCTCGTCCGGCAACGTCAGCTGCCAGGTATGGTCCGGAGCCATGACCTTCTCGTCGCTGACGGTCTCGACCACCAGCTGGGTCAGGTCCACGTC
This sequence comes from Pseudarthrobacter niigatensis, assembly GCF_030812615.1. Lineage (NCBI taxonomy): Bacteria > Bacillati > Actinomycetota > Actinomycetes > Micrococcales > Micrococcaceae > Pseudarthrobacter > Pseudarthrobacter niigatensis. Next base: position 43,126 of record NZ_JAUSTB010000013.1, read on the forward strand.
CGTGGTTTCGGTGGCCTTGCCCTCATCCAGCCTGGCCAGCAGCAGCAGGTCCTCGACCAGCGCGGTCATGCGCTCCGACTGGCTCTGCACCCGGCCCAGCGACTTCCGGCCGTCTTCGGTCAGCTGCTCGGTCATGCGCATCAGTTCGGTGTAGCCGCGGATGGCGGTCAGCGGGGTTCGAAGTTCGTGGGAGGCGTCGGCCACAAACTGGCGCACCTTCATCTCGCTGCGCTGCCGGGCTTCCAGCGCGCTGGAGACGTTGTCCAGCATCAGGTTCAGGGCGTGGCCCACGCTGCCCACCTCGGTGGTGGGGTGCGCCGCGGACGCCGGCACGCGAACCGCCAGGGCCACCTCACCGGCGTCGAGCGGCAGCTTGGAGACCTTGGTGGCGACGTCGGAGAGCTGCTCCAGCGGCCGCATGGTCCGGCGGATCAACGCCGTGCCGGCCAGCCCGATGAGGACCAGGCCACCCAGCGAAACCAGCACCATCGTCAGGACCAGTGACGCTTCGGTGCTCTGTTTCGTGGCCAGCGGCAGGCCTGTGATCACCACATCGCCGTAAGGGGTTGCGGTAGCCATGAGGCGGTAGTCGCCATTGGACAGCTCCCGGTTGACCGGGACGCCGTTGTGGGGGAGGGCCTGCAGCGTGGCGACGTCGCGGGAGGTCAGCGCGGTGCGGGTGGCATCCGAGGAGAGGAAGCCCGCTTCCCGGCTGACCTGTCCGTTCACCACCCGGGCGTTGAGCGTGCCTACGCTTTGCCCGCGCGCGTCCAGGGGGTCGGGGCGGCCGGAAGGGTTGCCTTCCGGTGGACGCCCGCGGGAGGCCAGCATCAGCTGCGCATCCAGCTGGTTGGTGAGGACTACGTCCATCGACGCGTAGCTGACCACCCCGATGGCGCCGGAGATGGCCACCAGGAGGGCCATGGACAACAGGATCAGCCGGGTACGGAGGTGCCAGGTGGAGGGGTTGAACCAGGACCGGCCGGCGGGCCGGGGGACTCCGGAAAGAGACACGCGTTTCCTTTGGCTAGTCTGCAGGCTTGATGACATAGCCCGCGCCGCGCACGGTGTGGATCATCGGCGGGTGGCTCGCTTCGATCTTCTTGCGCAGGTAGGAGATGTACAGTTCCACGATGTTGGCCTGCCCGCCGAAATCGTAATCCCACACATGGTCCAGGATCTGGGCCTTGCTGACCACGCGCTTCGGGTTTTCCATCAGGTAGCGGAGGAGCTCGAACTGGGTGGCCGTCAACTGGATGTCGTCCCCGGCGCGGGTGACTTCCCGGGTGTCCACGTTGAGGACAAGATCGCCCACCACCAGCTCGGCGGTGTCCATCGCGGCCACCCCGGAACGCTGTACCAGCCGGTGCAGGCGGAGCAGGACCTCCTCCATGCTGAAGGGTTTGGTGACGTAGTCGTCCCCGCCGGCGGCCAGCCCCACGATGCGGTCCTGGACATCATCCTTGGCCGTCAGGAACAGCGCCGGCACCTCCGGCGCGAAGGCGCGGATCCTGCCCAGCAGCTCCACGCCGTCGAACCCCGGCAGCATCACATCGAGCACAAGCACGTCCGGGTGGAAGTCCTTGGCGAGCTTGACCGCCGTGGGTCCGTCAGCGGCGACGGCCACCGACCAGCCGGCCATTCGCAGGCCCATGCTCATCAGTTCGGACAGGCTGGGCTCGTCATCGACCACCAGGGCGCGGATGGGGGAACCATCCGGATGGGTGAGCTGGGGAAGGTTGTTGGTCATGGGGTGCGGGGATGCCATGGGACAACTCTCCGATCTGTCGGTTTGCCGATGCTTTGCCAATGCTGTGTCTCGGCTGTGAACTCCAGCCTAGCCACCTGTCCCTTGGGTGGGTGGCGCCTTCCCGCGCGGCCCGGCCAGGTCACAGCAAGGCTTGGCTTGCAGCACAGCCCCCGCACAGCTAGGCGGCAGAGCCTGTTGGGACAACAGCATCACGACCAACCGCTACGACCTCCTGGAGGAAGCCATGGATCAGCAAGACAACGCCCACCCGGGGGCAACAGGCCGCAACGGCCAGGGCCGCCCCGCCGATGACGGCCGGGAGCAGGCGGACAAGCCGGCGCCCGTTTGGGAAGGTTCGGCGGATGGCGACGGCCGCGGTGGCGGGGCCCGCGAATGGGAAACCCAGGGACATGCCGCCGCGCAGGAGCCGGCGGGCCGGGACCAGCCACACTGGGACCAGGCCCCGCAGGGGAAGCCCGCCCAGGGTTGGGGTGCCCCCGCTTCCGGTTCGGCTTCCCCGGGGTGGGGTACGAAGACGGCAGCGGGCCGGGTGCCCGGCCCCGGCACGGGGTGGGGCGCACCGCAGCAGTACGCACCCGGTACGCCGGCCCGGGCCGCCAAGGGGAACTGGACCGCGAAGAAGGGTGCGCTGGTGGGCGGCATTGCGGTGGTTGTGGCCGCCGCAGCCGGTGCCGGCGCCTATGCTGCCGGGAACGGAACGGCTGCGGCGAACGGCGCCCAGGGAATGGGTGCCGCGGGGCAGTTCGGCCCGGGCAGCCAGGGCGGCATGACAGGTCCGGATGGCCAAAGCGGCGTGGACGGCGGCGGAATGGCCGGCGGCATGGGGATGGACGGTGGGCCCGGCGGGCTGGGCATGGGATCCGCGGGGCTCAACGCGGCCGTCCATTCTGAATATGTCGTCCTCGAAGGCTCCAGCTACGTCACCATGGCTGGCCAAACCGGCACAGTGACCGGGATTTCGGGAACGTCCCTGACCGTGAAGAGCGAGGACGGGTTTTCCCGTACCTACACCGTGGGCTCCGACGTCCAGGTCACCCAGGGAGTGCGGCAGCGCGGCGGCAATTCCACCGGCAGTACGCTCAGCCTCTCAAATGTGGCCGCAGGGGCCAGGGTGCGCGTCACGGCCCTCAAGGAGTCGGACACGTACACCGCGAAGACCATCCAGCTGGCCACATCCACGACCGCCACGACCCCCAACTCCGGAACCAGCAGCAACTGACGCGGCATTAAACACCGGCGGACCGTCCTGCCTTCGTAGCCGCGCACCCGGTCGCGGGCAAAAAACCGGCCGAAGGCGGGGCGCTGGCTGGACACGGCTATGGCGATTCCACGTCAAACGGTTGAATTTCGGACGTATTCGGTAAACCTGACGTTAGTCGAATTTTATTCTGGAAAAGCTGGAAAAGCAGGGCGATGCCGGGATAACCATTCAAATTCTTCCCTGCTTCCGAAATAGTGACATGCAGCACAATTTCGCGTTTTGTCTCACAATGCGGACTATCCGGTCCATTGTTACTTGCAAGTTGGCATTGTTACGCGGCACACTTCCAATGTGAACAAGAACTCAACAGCACCTGCAGCCGCAGAATATTGGCCCAGCACATCCGCTGCTGCCGACATGCGCTGTTGTCGAATGCACGCCTGACCTTCCCACCCACCGAAGTTCTTAGGCATTCGCCCCCAAGCCCAGCGTCGGGCGCCCCTCCCCGGTCCGCGTGACGGGGAAGCCAGCATTCGAGCCGCGGAGACGGCCATTTCACATTGAGGTAAGCATTTCATGTCAGTTGCATCCGGATACGTCCACATCTCTGTCCGTAACGCCGCCAAGGCAGGCCAGCCTTCCGGCCTCCGTCCCGGTTTCGGCCCGCGACCCTCGCTTGCTCCCTCCACTTCCGGAAGCGGCTTCCCGGCCCAGGGCTTCGCCCCGCAGGGATACAACCCGAACTCCTACGGCCAGCTCCGTGCTGTGCACCCCGCCGAGTCCGCTCCCATTACCGCGCCCACTCCTGTGGTGCCCGGCGCAAACCAGGTCCGTCCGGTAGCCAATGACAACGTGGCCCGCGGGTTCGTCCTGTACATGGGCATCGACGAGGAAACCGCTGCAGCAGCCGGCACCTCCATCGCCAAGCTCGCCCAGGAAATCCGCGCCTACGCCCAGTCCCTGGTCTCCGGTGCCGAGAGCTACGCAGCCGTGGCGGTAGCCCCCGCAGGCACCCCCGGTTCCGCGCTCGACGTCGTCCGTTCCACCTTTGGCGACCCGACGGTCAACTCCCGCCAGCGCACCGAAACGCCCCGTCCCGCCCAGGCGCAGGAACCGCGTCCCTCCGGCGTGCTCATCGACCTCGCCCGCCGCGAAGTCCACCTTGACGGCGAATCCCTGAACCTGACGTTCAAGGAGTTTGAGCTGCTCAACTACCTCGTCGAAAACGGCACACGTACCGTGGGCCGCGACGAGCTCCTCGAGGGGCTGTGGCGCAACGCCGAAGAAGTGCCTAACGAGCGCACCATCGACGTCCACATCCGCCGCCTCCGCTCCAAGCTCGGCCGCCTCGCCAACACGGTCCGCACCGTCCGCGGCCAGGGCTACCGGTTCTACGAGCACCCTGAGGTTGTTGTGTGGGCCGCTCCGGAATACTCGATCTAAGTTTCTTTCGCGCGGAGGCGACCTGTCCTGTCGGGCTGGTCGCCTCCGCTTTCGCGAGGCGTCCTTGGGGCGACCGCGCTCGTTCCTCCCCACCGGCGCTAGGCTTGGGCCATGAGTTCGCACCATGTCCGACGCCTTGTGATCATGCGCCATGCCAAGGCGGATTGGCCCGGAGGCGTGGCGGACCACGAGAGGCCCCTTGAGGAACGCGGACACCGCGAAGCCCCGCTGGCCGGGCGCTGGCTGCTCAAGCACAACATCCTGCCAGACTTCATCTTGTGCTCCAGCGCCCTGCGTACCCGGCAAACGTGCACCTGGGTCTGCGCCGAACTCGGCGACAAGGCGCCCACGCCCAAACTCGAAGACGGCCTGTACGCGGCATCGGCCCTGCGGATGCTGGCGGTGGTCAACCACGTGCCGGACACTGTGACCACGCTGATGCTCATCGCGCACCTGCCGGGCGTGCAGGACCTGGCCATGCACCTGGCCTCACGGGATTCGGACCATGATGCCTACATGGACGCCGCCACCCGCTTCCCCACCAATGCGCTCACCGTCCTGGAGACAGAGAAGCCCTGGGCGGAACTGGACGGTCAGGACGCCCGGATTACCAGGTTCAAGGTTCCCCGGGCCCATTAGCGGCAACCCCGCTGCCGGCAATCTCGCGCAGCAGCGCCGCTACGTGCCTGATGCCCGGGCTGGCCGTCATGGTTCTGCGGTGGACAAGCCCCACTTGCCGGGCCTGGACCGGTTTCACTACCTGGACGGCCGCCACGTCCGGAGGCAGCGCCGGCCGGCCAAGGCGGGGTACCAGAGCGACAGCCACTCCCTGCTCCACCAAGGCGATATGCGTGGCGAAATCGGGGTCGTAGATCCTGATGTCCGGGACCCGCCCCAGGTCGGCGAAAATCCGCAGGAGGGCCTCATTGCAGATGGCCCCGTCGGGTGTGCTGATCCAGCGCTCATCCACCAGTTCCGCGGGTTCCACCGAGGATTGTTTCGCGAGCGGGTGGCTGCCGTGCACCAGGACATCCGCCACGTCCTCGCAGAGCCATTCAAGCGCCAGGTGCTCCGGGATCACCAGCGGCACCGAGTTCCAGTTGTGCACCAGGCCCAGGTCGGCTTCGCCATTGGCAACCCGGGCCACGGCCTCGCGCGGATCCTCCGCCAGGACGGAAATCTCGAGTGCGGCCTCCGACTGCCCAATCCGCGCGAGCATGGGTCCCACCAAACCCCGGCAGGCGGTGGAGAACGAAACGAGGCGGAGGCTGCCGCTGGGCTTGTCCGGATCCGCCAGCAGTGTTGACTCGAGTTCCTCGAGCTCGGCCAGGATGCGCCGGCCATAAGCGGCCAGGGCCAGCCCGCGTTCGGTCAGCAGGACCCCGCGGCCGCGGCGTTCCAGGACCGCGAACCCGCCCTCCTTCTCCAGCTTCTTCACCTGCTGGGATACGGCCGACGGGCTGAACCCCATCGCTTCCGCGGCGGCAATGACTGTACCGTGCTGCTCGATGGCCGCGAGGGCGCGCAGGGACCCGATGTCGATCATGAAGCAAAGGTACATGATTTAGTGTTGAATTAGGCGCTGGTGCTTCATTCGTGGCTCTGCCAGAGTGGGAGGGTGAACCTGCGCGATTCCCTCCTTGCCGTCGTCGTTGCCCTGCTGTGGGGCCTGAACTTCGTGGCCATTGACGTCGGGCTGCACGCGGGCGGCCAGGAGTTCCCGCCGCTGCTGTTCGTGGCCATGCGCTTCGTCCTGGTGGTCTTCCCGTGGATCTTCTTTGTCCGGAAGCCGGAGGTCTCCTGGAAGGCCATTGTCGGGGTCGGGCTCTTTATGAGCGCCGGCCAGTTCGGCCTTCTCTACCTCGCCATGGCGCTGGGCATGCCCGCGGGCCTTGCATCGCTGGTCCTGCAGGCGCAGGTGCTGCTGACCGTCCTGCTCGCTGCGGCCTTCCTGGGCGAGCGGCCCAGCCGGCGCCAGCTGGCGGGGGTGGTGCTTGGCGTGGCCGGACTCGCCCTCGTGGCCGTGGGACGCAGCGCCGTGGCACCGCTGCTCCCGCTGGTCATTGTCCTGGCCGCTGCGCTCTCCTGGGCGGCCGGAAACGTCATCGCCCGGAAAGCCAAAGCAGCGTCGGGTTTGGGGCTGGTGGTGTGGTCAGGCGCAGTGGTGCCGCTTCCGCTGGCAGCGCTTTCACTGCTGGTGGACGGGCCCGGCACCGTCTGGCAGTCGCTGGCCACCCTTCAGGCACCCACCATGCTCAGTGCCCTGTACACCGCTGTTTTCGCCTCGCTGGTGGGCTACGGAATCTGGAACCGGCTCCTTGCCAGCCACCCGTCGTCGGCCGTTGTTCCCTTTACGTTGCTGGTGCCGGTGGTGGGCATGAGCGCTGCGTGGCTGGTCCTCGCGGAGGTGCCTTCGCCGACGGAGCTGGCAGGCGGCATGCTCCTCCTGGGCGGCGTGGCGACGGCGGTGCTCACCGGTCCAGGCAGGCAGCGTCAGCGGCGGGGGACGGAGCCGCTGCCGGACCTGGGTGCCGGCCTCGGCGCGGGTGGAGCGGACGACGGCGGTCGCTTGGCCGCGGTGGACACCGCGCGGGCGGCGGACCGGGGCGCCGACGTCCGCTGAGCGGCAGATCCCTGTGCGCCGGCTTTTTGACCGCCTGTCCTGGGTGCGGGGGGTGCGGCGGCCCGGGGGCTGCGTGCCGTCGTTGCACCGGTCCGTGGTGATGGGCCGCGCTGGGAGGAAGGACGCTGTGCCGCTGGCCGTGCCGCCGGCCTGCGGACAGTTGCCGGACGCCGCCTTCCCGGCAACAATGCGCCCAGGAAGAGGACGCCGAAGGTGGCCACCAGGGCGCAGGCGGCCCCAAAGAAGTAGTTGTCGGGATCATTCGTGGGCAGCGGCGTGCCCAGGAGGGAGGACTGGCCGTCGAATGCCAGCTCCCAGGTGCTGAGGAACGCCAGGGAAAAGCCGAGGGCCAGCGCGGTGCCGGCGCCGGCGGCCAGCAGCGCCGCATGCCGCCGCCGGACCAGGACCTCGGCGACTGCTGCCAGGTACGCCAGCCCCAGGACACCCGCAAACGCAACGAACACCGGCTCGGCGAGGGTCATCGCCGTGAGCACCAGCAGCCCCGCAGCAACGATGCCGCAGATCACCGCGAACTTTCCGCTCTTCCCCGTATGGCGCATGTGCTCCATCATCCCCGAGGAGCTGGCCCCTTCAGGACGTAGCCGCGCATGATCGCCATGATTGCTGCAACGCTTTGGTCACGGGTGCGCTCGGGGTTGTAGGTCTGCCGGTCAAGGCCCACCACGAAGCATGCGCCAAAGATGGCCGTTTCCAGGCTGCCCCTGGACACCGAATCGTCCACTGGGTACGCCTCGGCCACCTTTTCCACGGCCTGGCCGATGACCTCCAGGAGCTCCCCGCGCAGCACGGAGAACGTGCCCTGCCATTCGCTGGGTATCCGCCAGTTTTCGCTGACCCAGAGGCGCGCGAAGGAGGGGTACTCTGCCATGAAGTCCATGGCCTGGCCGATCATCGCTTCCATGGCGAGCAACGGGTCGCGGCCGGTCGCTCCGGCGTCGGCGGCCTCGAGCAGCCGCGCCTTGAGGATGTCCACGCCATGCCGCAGGAGCTGTGCGATCAGCTCCGACTTGCTGCCGAAGTTGTAGTAGACGGTGCCCTTGGAGACTCCCGCCGCTGCCGCGATCTCATCCACGGTGACGCTGGCGGCCCCGCGCTCGCCGATCAGTTCCATGGAGGCGTCGAAGAGCTTCTGGCGGGTGGCGTTGGTCCTGGCGGGCCGCAGCCCCTTGCCGGCGGGTGTCAGTTCAGTGGTCATACCGCGATCTCCGGCTTCAGGGTCTTGAGCGTCCAGTACTTGTTCTTCCGCACCGCGAGGGTGGACATGGCCGCGCCCAGCAAAGTGTAGCCCAGCAGTCCCACGAAGGTAGGGGCAATCATGGACAGGTCCCCGCCGTAGATCAAGTGCCGCATTCCGGTCACCACATATCCCATCGGCAGGACCTGGTGCACCACATGCAGGGGCTCCGGCGTGGTCTGCCACGGGAACGTGCCGCCGGAAGACACCAGCTGGAGGACCAGGAGGATGAGGACCACCAGCTTGCCGGGGGAGCCCAGCAGCGCCACGATGCCCTGGATGAGCGCGCTGAATGCCATGGCAGCGGCCAGCATCAACAGCCACATCAGGACCGGATGGGAGGGGTTGAGCCCCAGCGCGGCGTCCGCCACCAAGGTCAACAGCGATGCCTGCACCACCGAAACCACGAAGAAGGGCAGCCAGCCGCCCAGGGCGATCTTCCACGACGGCGCATTGGATGCCAGTGCACGCTGCGTTATGGGGCGCATGGCCTGGACCAGCATGAAGATCCCGATCCACATGGCCAGCGTGAGGAAGAACGGCGCCAGCCCGGCACCGTAGGACCCGGCCTTGGCCTGGGAGACGTTGCTGACCGCCACAGGATCTGCCATTACCTGGGACAGGTTGCTCTTCTGTGCGTCGTCAGGGTTGGGGACCTGCCCGGCGCCCTTGCCGATCTCGTCCGACAGGGTACGGGAGCCGGTGGCGGCCTGGCCCGCGCCGTCCGCAAGCTGGGCGGCACCGGCGTCGACCTTCCGTGCGCCGTCGGCAAGGCTGGCGGCTCCGTCGACGGCGGACTGCTCACCGGCTGCCAGCGCCGCGGCACCCGTATGCAGCTGGTCAGCCCCCGCCGAGGCCTGCGAGATGGCGTCCCTGAGTGCCGGCATCCCGGCCGCCAGCCGGGCGGCGCCGACGCTGACCGCTTCGGAGCCGTTGGCCAACTGCTGGACCTGGGCCGCATCCGCCTGGATCTTGCCCTTGGCGGCTGCCACCGGGCTGGACGTGCCGGCGGCATCGAAGTCCGCCAGGACTTTGTCCGCCTGGTCCTGGGTCAGGACGCCGGACGCGACCAGCCTGCTGTTGGATTCGACCACACGGCTGCGCAGGCCCTGGTCCGCCGCCTCCAGTTGGGCTGCCATGTCCTGGACCTTGGCGTTGAGCTGGGCGTTTCCCGCGGCCACCTGGGCGGCGCCGGAAGCCAGGGTCTGGGTATCGGTGGGCAGGGTGGCTGTCTTGTCCTTGAGGACCGCCAGGCCGCTGCTGAGCTGCCCGGCGCCGTCTGTCAGCTGGTTGGCGCCGTCGCGCAGCTTCAGCTGGCCCGCGTACAGCTGGTCCGCGCCGCTGCTCAGGGCTGAGGTCCCCTCGTGGAGGGTGACCGCACCGTCCCTGAGCGTGGCCACGCCGTCGGCCAGCTGGGAGGCGCCGTCCGCCGCCTGGACCATCTTGGAGTGGATGGTGCCAAATCCTGTGAGCAGCTGGTTGGCGGTTTCCTCGCCCACTTCCTTGGCCACCGTGGTGTGCACGGCCGTGGTCAGCTTGTCCACGATGGTGCTCAGGAGGTAGTTGTTCGCATCGTTCGTAGTCACGTTCAGCATGGCCTGGCTCGCGGAATCAAAGCTGCCCGGCGAGACCAGGTTGGCGGAGAAATCCTTGGGGATCTTCAGCGCGAACGCGTACTGGCCGCTGCTGACGCCGGCATCCGCTTCCGCCGAGCTTTCCACCGGCACCCAGTGGAACACGTTGCCCTCCACCAGGCTGTCCGCCACCTTTGTCCCGGCCTCGAGGCGCGTGCCGTCGGCATTGGTGGCACCGGAGTCCTCCACCACCAGGGCGGCATCCAGGTTGTTCAGGTGGCCGTAGGGGTCCCAGTTCGCGTACAGGTAGACGGCGCCGTAGAGCAGCGGGACCATGGTCAGCGCCAGGATGGTCAGCTTGGGCAGCAGCCCACCGGTCATGCGCTTGAGTTCGGAGCGGGCCAGCCGCAGGACAGTCACTTGGCAACCTCGGTTTCGAGTTCGGTTTCCTGGTCTTCGGGGGCGGTCTCCGCCCCGGCGGAGTGCTTGCCGGCGGTGGTCCCAGGTTCGGGTTCGGGCGCCGCGTTGCCGATCGCGGCCACCGGTCCGTCCCACGAGGCGGGGACGGCGCTGACCGCCGCTACGACGGCGAGGGGCCGCCCGGCGTCGTACGCCAGCTCCCGGAGGCGTGGCAGCCACGTGAGGTCGTCGGCGCTGTGCCGGTCCGGTGAGTCAACCACCAGCAGGTCCGTGCGGGGATTGGCCAGGGCCAGCGCGGTGAGCAGTTCAAGCCGCCGCTCCGGATCCAGCTGCTCCGTCCACAGGCCGGCGATATCTTCGAAGCGGTTGACCTTCAGCCACGGGCCGCTGAGCAGAGCACCCCGGTACCGGCGGGGCACCAGGGCGAGGTCCTCGGTCACCAGGTCCCGGACGCTGAGGTGTTCCTCGGGTTCGTTGACGCCGGGGGAGTCCACCAGGGCAGCGGACAGGCGCAGCTGCCTGGTCCGGGAACTGCCGTCCCAGCTGAGCTGCCCTTCCGTTGCTTTCATCCGGCCGCTGAGCAGGAGGGACAACGCCGTGCGCTGGTCCTGCCTGTCCCCGGTGACGAGCAGCAGTTCGCCGCGCGCCACCGTCACCGAAGTGGGGGGAAGCAGCGGATCCCGGCGCCCTTTGGCCTGGAGCTGATGTGCAGAGAGCAACGATCACCTTTCGCAGAAGAAGTCTGCATCAAGGCTAACCGAACTGACTGGTCAGTTCAAATAAAGCCTAGAGGCCGTACTTCTCCAGGAGGCGGAGCCATACCTCGCTGATGGTGGGGTAGGAAGGGACTGCATGCCAGAGCCGGTCCAGCGGCACCTCGCCCACCACGGCGATCGTTGCCGCGTGCAGCAGCTCGGCTACGTCGGGGCCGGCGAAGGTTGCGCCAAGGAGGACCTTGCGGTCCTCGTCGACCACCAGCTGCGCCCACCCTTCGTAGTTCTCCGAGTGCAGTGAGGAGCCGGCAACCTCGATGGGCAGCTCCACGGACGAGGCGTTGTATCCGTCCTTCCTGGCCGCCTTCAGCGTGCGTCCCACGCTGGCCAGCTCGGGGTCCGTGAAGACGACGCTGGGCACCGCATGCTGGTTGGCCGTCTGGGCGTAGCGGGTCCAGTCGCCGGGTGTTCCGTCCAGCGCGCCTCTTGCCCGCGCGGCGATGGCATCGCCGGTGGCGCGGGCCTCGTACTTGCCCTGGTGGGTGAAGAGGTTCTTGCCGGCGGCGTCGCCCACGGCGTAGAGCCACTGTTCGTCCCCGGGCGTTTCCCGGACCAGGCCCGAGGCGTCGGCGGACAGGGACAGGTGGCCTGATTCATCGGGCTCGAAACCAATGCTTTCCAGGCCCAGGCCCTCCAGTGCCGGATGGCGGCCGGTGGAGACCAGGACCTTCTCCGAAGTGACAGTGGTTCCGTCCCCAAGGCTTACGGTGAGGGTGCCGTCGTCGTTGGCGCTGATCCGGTCCGTGGCGGTATGCAGCCGGAGTTCGACGCCGTCCGCCCTCAATCCCGCGGCGACCAGCGCCGAGGCTTCTTCCGGAAAGGTGCCGAGCAGTCCGCTGCGTGCCACCAGGGTGACGCTTGAACCAAGGCGGGCGAAGGCCTGGGCCAGTTCGGCGCCGGCCACTCCGCCGCCCAATACCGTCAGCCGCTCCGGGACCTCGCCGGCGGAGGTCGCTTCACGCGTTCCCCAGACCTGGACATCCTGCAGCCCTTCGATGGGCGGTGTGTTGGGGGTGGACCCCGTGGCAAGCACCACGGCATGCCGCGCACGCAGCAAGTGCTGCGAGCCGTCCAGGCCGGCCACCTCGACGGCCTTGGGGCCGGTCAGCCAGGCATGGCCACGCACCAGTTCAATGCCGGTGTCCTTGACCCACGAAACCTGGCTGTCATCCTGCCAGTTGGAGGTGAAGTAGTTGCGCCGCTCCAGGACGGCGGCGGCGTCCAGGGTGCGGGTGACCGCTTCCTTTGCCCCTGGCGTGGTCTGCGCCCCGTGGAGCGCCGTACCAGGGCGAAGGAGTGCCTTCGATGGCATGCACGCCCAGTAAGAGCATTCCCCGCCCACCAGTTCCGCCTCGACGAGCACGGCCGTCAGGCCGCCCTGGACCACGCGGTCGGCCACGTTTTCCCCTACGGCGCCAGCGCCGATAACAACAACATCAAATTCGCGCCCAGCGGCCTCGGGATTCATGAGCAAAGCCTAGCCGGGGGAAGGTGTCCTGGCAGCACTAAAAAGGTCCGCACCGGCGAACCGGTGCGGACCTTGTTGGTGCGCCCAAAGGGATTCGAACCCCTGACCTTCTGTTCCGTAGACAGACGCTCTATCCAGCTGAGCTATGGGCGCATTCCGTGTCCCGGGAGGAGAACCGCTCTCCCCGAACCTCGAATTACTTTACGCGAGGCGCCGCCCGATGCCAAATCGAAGCGGCTGTAATCTAGGCGACTAGACCGGTCTAGGTGACCTTTGTCACTTAATTGGCGTTTTCGCGGCAATAATTCCTTGATTTCCCGCGGAATTCAGTTTCGGTGACTGGAGATGTCAGTCAAGCTCCCAAAAAACTCCACTGGTCCGGACCATAGCATTTAGGACACACCGATGAACCCGAGGAAGGGAACTGCAATGGGCGATCTGGCGCAGAAGCCGCTGCTTGAGAAAGCACCCACCACACATGCCGGCCTGCTGGCGTGGGTCGAAGAGGTTGCTGAGCTTACGCAGCCGGACCGCATCTACTGGGTTGACGGCTCCGAAGAGGAAAACACCCGCCTCACGGACGAACTCGTTGCTGCCGGCACCCTGACCAGGCTCAACCCGGACCTGTTCCCGAATTCCTTCGCCGCGTTCTCCGATCCCGCCGACGTTGCCCGCGTCGAGGAGCAGACGTTCATCTGCTCCGAAAACGAGCGCGACGCCGGCTTCACCAACAACTGGATGGATCCGCGGGAGATGAAGGACAAGCTGCGTGGCCTGTTCGCCGGCTCCATGCGTGGCCGCACCATGTACGTCATCCCGTTCGTCATGGGCCACCTCGACGCCGAGGACCCCAAGTTCGGCGTCGAAATCACCGACAGCGCCTACGTTGTTGCCTCCATGCGCATCATGGCCAATATCGGTACCGCGGTGCTGGACAAGATCACCGAGACCAACGCCTTCTTCGTCCCGGCACTGCACTCCCTGGGCGCACCGCTCGAGAGCGGCCAGGACGATGTCGCGTGGCCCTGCAACCCGGACAAATGGATCGTGCACTTCCCCGAGGAGCGCTCCATCTGGTCCTTCGGCTCCGGCTACGGCGGGAACGCCCTGCTGGGAAAGAAGTGCTACGCCCTGCGCATCGCCTCCGTGATGGCACGCGACGAGGGCTGGCTGGCCGAGCACATGCTCATCCTCAAGCTGACCTCGCCGGAAAAGAAGAACTACTACGTTTCCGCCGCCTTCCCCTCCGCCTGCGGCAAGACCAACCTCGCACTGCTCGATCCCACCATCGAAGGCTGGGAAGTGGAGACCCTGGGCGATGACATCACCTGGATGCGGATCGGCAAGGAAGGCGAACTCCGCGCCACCAACCCGGAAGCGGGCCTCTTCGGCGTTGCGCCCGGTACCGGCTGGGGCACCAACCCCAACGCCATGCGCGCCATCGCCAAGGGCCACAGCATCTTCACCAACGTCGCCCTGACCGACGACGGCGGTGTGTGGTGGGAAGGGATGACCGACGAGGTTCCGGCCCACCTGACCGACTGGGAGGGCAACTCGTGGACTCCTGATTCGGACAAGCCGGCAGCCCACCCGAACTCCCGCTTCTGCACGCCGATCTCGCAGATCGACATGCTGGCCGAGGAATACTACAGCCCCGATGGCGTTGAACTCTCGGCCATCCTGTTCGGCGGCCGCCGCAAGACGACCGTTCCGCTGGTCACCCAGGCCCGCAGCTGGACCAACGGCATCTTCATGGGCTCGACGCTGTCCTCCGAGACCACTGCCGCGGCCGCCGGCCAGGTAGGCGTGCTCCGCCGCGATCCCATGGCCATGCTGCCGTTCATCGGCTACGACGCAGGCGACTACCTGAAGCACTGGATCAGCGTCTCCGGCAAGGCAAACCCGGAACGCCTGCCCCACATCTTCCTGGTGAACTGGTTCCGCCGCACGGCTGACGGCGGCTTCGCCTGGCCTGGCTTCGGGGACAACGCCCGCGTCCTCAAGTGGGCCATCGAGCGCATCGAGGGCAAGGCCGACGCCGTGGAGACCCCCATCGGATACGTTCCGGCCGGGCACTCGCTGGACCTCACCGGCCTGGACCTGACCCACGCCCACGTGGAGGACGCTGTCCGCGTGGACCGCGAGGAATGGGACGCGGAGCTGGCCTCCATCGAGGAGTGGTACGCCAAGTTCGGGGATTCACTCCCGGATGCCCTGCGTGCCGAGCTCGATTCGCTCAAGGAACGGATGGCCAAGCACTAGCAGCCGCCCCACCCTCCCTCACGACGACGGCCCCGCACCTTTTCGAAAAGGTGCGGGGCCGTCGTCGTCCTCCAACCGGGGCCTCCGCCGCCGAGGGTTCCCTGGCTGAGCGGAGCGAAGTCAGGGAGGCGGTGGGGACTCAGCTGGCGAGCCAGATGTCCGGGCCGAAGACCTCGTAGTGGATCCGGGTGGCGGGGATGCCAGCGTTGATGGCCTCGTTGCGGATGTTCTTCATGAACGGCAGCGGGCCGCAGAGGTACAGCGACGCGTCGGCGGGGAGGTCCACCTCGCGCAGGGACATGAAGCCTTCCCTGGCGCCGCTGACCGGCTTCTCCAGCCAGAGCTGCAGTTCGGCACCGTCCAGGCGTTCGACGTCGTCCGTCATCTGGCTGCGCAGGGCCCAGCTGTCCAGGGTGCTTTCGGCATGCAGCACCAGGACCTGGCGGTCGGAGCCGGACTCGGCGAGGGAACGCAGGATGGAGGCGGTGGGCGTGCAGCCGATGCCTGCGGACGCGAGGACCACGGGGCCGTCGCCCTCCTTGAGGGTGATCTCGCCGTAAGGATTGGAAATTTCGACGACGTCGCCCACCTGCACCGTGTGGTGCAGCACGGGGGAGACCTCGCCGCCGTCGTCCAGCTTGGTGGTAAAGGTACGGCTGGTGCCGGCGTCGCCGGAGAGGGAGTACTGGCGCACCTGGCGCAGGCCGTCCGCAACGGCCACCTTGACGCTGACGTACTGGCCGGGAAGGGCAGGGGTGACGGGCGTGTCGTCCGCGGGCTCAAGGGTGAAGGTCATGGACCCGGTTCCCGCCGGCGCCTTGGCCGCAACCCGCCAGGGCGTCCACATTTTGTCGTTGGCCTGCGCGGCGTAGAGGCCCTTTTCGAGCTTGATCAGGGCGTCCGCCATGAGCCAGTACACCTCGGTCCAGGCTTCGGCGATCTCGGGAGTGATCACCTCGGCCAGGTCTTCGGCGATTGCGGCGAACAGGTGCTCGTAGACCACCTGGTACTGCGGTTCGGTGATGCCCAGGGAAGCGTGCCGGTGGGCGATGCGGGAAAGGACCGTTTCCGGCAGCGTGCCGGGGTTGTTCACCAGGTGGGTGGCGAAGGCCGCGATGCTGCCGGCGAGGGCCTGCTGCTGGTTGCCGGAGCGCTGGTTGGAGCGGCTGAACAAGCCATCCATCAGTTCGGGGTGCGCCGCGAAGAGGCGGGCGTAGAAGTTGGGGGTGATGGATCCGATCCGGGAGCCGACCAGCGGCAGGGTGGCCTCAATGACGGGGCGGGACTTGTCCGAGAGCATCTGTACTCCTGAGGTTATGGCCGGGGCCTTCGTCCGGCCGGATGAAAACTCGTATCTGAAATGCGAGTATTTCTGCCTCATTTCTACACCTTGTAGAAGTTCGGAATCAAACTGGGAGCGGGCACCCGGTTAGGGGCCCTCAGAGGCCGGGACGGAGGCCAATCATCTGGAAAACCGGAGCCATCTGCCGGGCCTGGGGGAGCTCCCCGATTACCACCGAATCAAGCTCGGCGTAGAAGGCCTCGCGGGCGCGGGCCAGGGCGCCGCGGAGCCTGCATTCATTGATGAGGGGGCAGTTCCCGCCCGGGGACACGCAGTCCGCGGGATCCGTGCGGGTATCAAGCTGCCGCAGGATTTGGCCTACCGTGGCGATGCGTCCCGCATGGCTGAGCCGCGAACCGCCGGACCGGCCGCGCACCACCTCGATCAGGCCCATGGTCCGCAGCCTGGCCATGGCCTTGCTTACGTGGTTGTACGGTGTCCCCACCGAGTCCGCGATGCCCTGGGTGGTGAGCAGCGTGCCGTCCGGAACGGCTGCGAGCACCATGAGTGCCCGCAGGCTCACGTCAGCGAAGGCGTTGATTTTCATGGCGACAACTCTGGTCTAGTCCACCCAGATTACGGGCTCGCTGGCGTCGGCGCCGAGCTCGCCGTATTCCCAGGACTGGGTGGTGGCGTTGGCCGAGTAGGGAAGCACGGCGGCGAAGAGCGAACCATCCTGGTGTTCAGCCGCCACGTGGATGGCATCCGAATCCTCCTCCACCAGCAGGATGTCGCAGACCACTGCGGCGGCGCGGAAGTCGCCGCGGTTCTGGCGGAGGAGGGCCTGCAGGTCGTGGATCATGGCGTCGGCGTCAAACTCCCCGTCACTGCCCTCTCCGCCATCCGCCGGGGAGACGGCAACCAGCCGCACCTCGCCGTCGTTCTGCACGGTCAGGGCGAAGGGCAGGAAACCGCCGGCGCGCTGGAGCTGCTCCTGGGCCGCGCTGACGCCCGTGCCCAGGAGGTTCTCCAGGTCTGTTGCCGTCGCTTCGGGGACGGAATCACGCCAGCTCTCCTGCCCGCTGTGCCCGTCCGCCGCCGGCCCTTTGTGGTGGGTCATCCGGTGCTAGGCCCGCACCAGGGCCAGGACCCGGTCGCGGACGCGTTCCATGGTGGCGCGGTCCGTGGCCTCGGCGTTGAGCCGCAGGAACGGTTCAGTGTTGGACGGGCGAAGGTTGAACCAGTAGCTGCCGTCATTGGCCGTGAACGTGCTGCCGTCCAGGTTGTCGATGGTGAGGTCCTCGTCCGCGAACGCCTGGCGCACGCGCTCCACGGCCGCCGGCTTGTCCTCCACCTCCGAGTTGATTTCGCCGGAGCTGACATAAGGCTCGTATTCGCGGGCCAGGTCGGAGAGCGGGCCGTCCTGTTCACCCAGGGCCGCCAGGACGTGCATGGCAGCCAGCATGCCGGTGTCAGCGTTCCAGAAGTCGCGGAAATAGAAGTGCGCGGAGTGCTCGCCGCCGAATACTGCGCCTTCCGTGGCCATGACTGCCTTGATGAAGGAGTGGCCCACGCGCGTACGGACGGCGCGGCCGCCGTCGTGCTCCACCAGTTCGGCGACGGCGCGGGAGGTCAGGAGGTTGTGGATGATGGCGGGCTTTTCCTCGCCCTGGGCCTTGGCCCGGGCGATCTCGCGGCGCGCCACCATGCCGGTGATGGCTGACGGCGACACGGGCTCGCCCTTTTCGTCAATGACGAAGCACCGGTCGGCATCGCCGTCGAAGGCCAGGCCGATGTCCGCGCCGTGTTCGATCACTGCGGCCTGCAGATCGCGGAGGTTTTCCGGCTCCAGCGGGTTGGCCGGGTGGTTGGGGAAGGAACCGTCCAGTTCGAAGTACAGCGGAACGATGTCGAAGGGCAGCTTCGGCAACAGCGCGTCACCCAGGACGGCCGGGGTGGTCAGGCCGGCCATGCCGTTGCCGGCGTCCACCACCACCTTCAGCGGACGGGACGAGGAGAGGTCAACCAGCTTGCGGAGGTACTCGGAGTAGTCCTTGAGCACGTCGCGGACGCTGATCAGGCCGCGGGAGCCGGCCGCGGGAATGGAACCGGAGTTCAGGTACTGCTCCGAGAGGGCCTGGATGTCCTTGAGGCCGGTTTCGGAGGAGATGGGAACGGCGCCTGCCTTGGCCATCTTGATGCCGTTGTATTCGGCGGGGTTGTGGCTGGCGGTGAAGGTGGCTCCGGCGCGGTTGAGGAAGCCGCAGGCGAAGTACAGCTCATCGGTGGAGATCAGGTCCAGGAGTTCCACGTTGGCACCCCGGGTTGCCGCCCCGTTGGCGAAGGCCTTGGTGAACTCGGGGGACGAAGGACGCATGTCCCCGCCCACCACGATGGTCTGGCCTTCGAGCTGCAGGACATCCACGAACGCGGCCCCCACGGCTTCGACGATGTCGGCGGTGATCGACTCGCCGACGATCCCACGGACGTCGTAGGCCTTGAAGGATGCCGAGAGATCAAATGTCGTTGTCTGTTCGCTAGTCACGGGCTTTATCTTACGTGTGCGGCGCATGTGGCCAACGGGTTTGGGGAGAACCTGCGTCACAGCAGTGGCTTTGCAGCGCGTGCCTGGCAGGTTTCCACATAGCGGCGCCATCGCTGTGCGGGGTGTCGGAGGGTGCTGGGATACTGAACCAATGGCCAATAACCAGTACGCGTCCACAGTTTCCGCTACCGCAGTTGCAGATACGGCAGGCCCGGACGGCCCGGGGACCGCCACGCACGCCGAGGCGCTGGAGGTCCTTCGCGGCCTGGTGGGGAACCCGGGCGCCGTTTTCCACGAAGGCCAGTTTGAAGCCATTGAGGCATTGGTCGACGGCGGGCGGCGGGCCCTGGTGGTCCAGCGCACCGGCTGGGGCAAGTCCGCGGTGTACTTCGTGGCATCCCTGCTGCTGCGCCGCCGGGGGGCCGGGCCCACGCTGATTGTCTCGCCCCTGCTGGCCCTGATGCGGGACCAGGTGGCTGCCGCCGCCCGGGCAGGGGTTCGGGCCGTGGCCATCAACTCGGCCAACCAGCTGGAGTGGGACACCGTCCGTGAGCAGCTGGCCGCGGACGAGGTGGACGTCCTGCTGGTGTCCCCGGAGCGGCTCACCAACCCGGCGTTCCGGGAGACCCAGCTGCCCGAACTCCTCCGCCGGACAGGGCTGCTGGTCATCGACGAAGCCCACTGCATTTCCGACTGGGGCCACGACTTCCGCCCCGACTACCGCCGGATCGCGGACCTCATCACCCGGCTGCCGGACACGGTGCCGGTCCTGGCCACCACGGCCACGGCCAACTCACGGGTGGTGCATGACATCGAAGAACAGCTCGGCGCGGGCGTGCTGACCATCCGCGGCTCCCTGGGCAGGGACTCGCTGCGGCTGGGTGTCCTGTCGCTGCCCAATTCCAAGGAGCGGCTGGGATGGCTGCTGACCCATCTGGCCGACCTTCCCGGCAGCGGCATCATCTACACCCTGACCGTTTCCGCGGCGGAGGACACTGCCCGGCTCCTGTCCGAGGCGGGACACAACGTGCTGGCCTATACCGGGCGGACCGATCCGGCGGACCGGGAGCGGGCAGAGCAGCTCCTGAAGGGCAACCAGGTCAAGGCGCTGGTGGCCACCTCTGCGCTCGGAATGGGCTTCGACAAGCCCGATCTTGGCTTCGTTGTCCACCTCGGTGCGCCGTCGTCGCCGGTGGCGTACTACCAGCAGGTGGGCCGCGCCGGCCGTGGCGCCGCGAACGCCGATGTCCTGCTGCTGCCCGGGTCCGAGGACCGGGAAATCTGGCAGTACTTCGCCACCGCGTCCATGCCGTCGGAAGAGAAGGCAGCGGCCGTGCTGACTGCGCTGGCCGAGGCCGGCGCCGCGCTGTCAACGGTTGCCCTGGAGGCCAGGGTGGACCTTCGCCGCACTCCGCTTGAGCTGCTGCTGAAGGTCCTGTCCGTGGACGGAGCGGTGGAGCGGGTCGGCGGCGGCTGGCGTTCCACCGGCAAGCCCTGGGTTTACGACGCCGAGCGCTACAGCCGCATTGCGGAAGCCCGGGTGGACGAGCAGGACTCCATGGTCATCTACCAGGACACGGCTGGTTGCCGGATGGAGTACATCACTTCGGTCCTGGATGACGAGACAGCCCGGCCGTGCGGCCGGTGCGACAACTGCGCCGGCCAGTGGTTCCCGGCGGACGTGGCAGCCGACGCCACGGCTGCAGCCAGCCAGACCCTCAGCAGGGCGGGCGGCGTCCTGGAGCCGCGTCTTCAATGGCCAAGCGGCATGGACCGTCTTGGGGTGCCCGTGAAGGGGAAACTCAAGCCGGGCGAGGGCCTCTCGGACGGGCGCGTCCTGGCCCGCCTGACGGACCTCGGCTGGGGCGGGGCCCTGCGGGAGCTGTTCGCTGCCGGCGCGGAGGACCGGCCGGTGGATCCCGGACTGCTCCAGGCCTGCGTGCAGGTACTGCGCGAGTGGGGAACCGGGGACGCCCGGAACCCGGGATGGAGCGGGGCGGGCAGGCCGGCCGCCATCGTGAACGTCCCATCCCGCGGCAAGCCCCAGCTCGTGGGCTCGCTGGCACGGGGCATCTCCGAGATCGGGCGCATTCCCTACCTCGGGGAGCTGCAGCTGGCGCACGGCGGTCCCACCGGCGGGCGCGGTGGCAACAGCGCCTACCGGCTGGCGGGCGTTTGGGACCGGTTGGTGGTGGGCTCCGAGCTCGAAGCCGCCCTGCAGTCCGTCCAGGGGCAGCCGGTGATGCTCATCGACGACCTTACCGACAGCCGGTGGACCCTCACCGTCGCGGGGCGCGCCCTTCGGTTGGCCGGGGCGGGAGCGGTGCTGCCGCTGGTGCTGGCGCAGGCCGGCTGACTGCGGCCCCGGCATGCCGGGGGAGCAGGATGCTGTCCACGGTGCTTGCCAGCATCAGGACGGCCATCGCCAGGAATGCGCCGCGGAAAGGGCCCGCCGGGTCCTGGGCCGCGGAGGTGAGGCCCTCGAAAGTCCGGATCAGCAGGGCCGCGATGGCGATGCCGGAGCCTGTGCCGAGCTGCACCAGCGTGGCGGACACGGTGTTGGCGGAGGTTAGCTGGGCCGGAGGAATGTCCGCGTACTGGACCGAGGCGTAGGCCGAAAAGCCGATGGAGCGGAAGGCGCCGCTGCATACCAGCAGTACGGCCATCAAAGCCGCCGGGGTTTCCGGTGTCAGGAAGGCACAGAGGGCGAACGTTACGGCTGATGCCAGGGAGGCGAACACCAGCACCGCCTTGAAGCCGAACTTACGGATCAAAGGTGTGGTGGCCGGTTTGATCCCGATGTTGCCAATGAACACGGCTGCCACCAAGGCGCCGGCGTGCAGCGGCGACCAGCCGAAGCCTGCCTGGAACATCAGCGGCAGCAGGAACGGGACGGAGCTGATGGTGACCCGGTAGACAAAGCCGCCCGTCGCCATGGCACGGAACGTCCGGGTGCGGAAGACCTGCAGGTTGAACAGCGGGTGGGGAGCCCTGCGCATCCACAGGACGGCCCCGGTCAGTGCAGCGGCTCCGGCAGCGGCACTGATTCCGGCCCAGGGAAGTCCCGGGTGGCTGCTGGCAAGTTCCAGCCCGGTCACCAGGGCACCGACGCCAACCGTTGTCAGGAGCATTCCCGGCCAGTCGAGCCGCCGGCCGGGATCGCCGGGCACCGTCGGAACCAGCCGAAGCGATGCCGCAAAGGCGGCCACGCCAAGCGGCAGGTTCACCAGGAAGATCCAGTGCCACGACAGGTACGTGGTGAGCGCGCCGCCCACCAGGGGCGCGAGGACCGGTGCCAGGAGCCCGGGCCATACCAGGAACGCGGTGGCGCGCAGCAGGTCCGACTTCGGTGTTCCACGCAGCACCACCAGCGTTCCCACCGGGACCATCATGGCGCCGCCGGTACCCTGGGCAATGCGGCTCATGGTCAGTGTGGCCAGGTCCTGGCTGAGCGCACAGGCCAACGATGAGAGGGTGAACAGCGCGATGGCTGTACAGAAGATCCGCCTGGCCCCAAAGCGTTCGGCGAGCCAGCCACTGAGGGGAATGCCGATGGCCACCGTCAGCAGGTAGGCGGTCATGGTGATGTTGACGTTGGCGGCGGGGACGGCAAAGTCAGCCGAAATGCTGGGAATGGCAGTGGTGAGGACCGTGCCGTCCAGGAATTCCATGAAGAACGCTGCCGCTACCAGGAGGGCGAGGCGCGGATTCCATCCCGTCCGGGCATCGTCGTGGTGGTCTGGGTTGCTGGGTGCCGCCATGGGCCAATCCTGCCACTGCGGCACCGGCGGCGCCCGCGGTGTCCGTTGGCCGGACAGCGCGTTCCACAAGCCGCCGGAAACGCAAAAGGCCCCGGTCCAGGGGACCGGGGCCAAACGCGGAGACGGGGGGATTTGAACCCCCGGTCGAGTTTAACCCCGACCCTTCATTAGCAGTGAAGTCCATTCGGCCGCTCTGGCACGTCTCCAGTTGCTATTACTAGCCCACCAAGGATACGCAGATCCGGCCATGCAGTGCAAAACGGTGCCCGCCACAGGCTCCGCCCCGGGTCAACAGGGTTCAAGTGCTCCGCGGCCGGCCCTGCGCCGGGCGGACCATCCGGATCTCCCGGAGGTCCTCCCACGCAGGCAGGACGTCCTCTGCGCCGTCCGGTGCAAAGCCGAAGCGGCGGTAGAAACCGATGGCCCGCCTGTTGGCGGCTGCCACCCAAAGGCTCGCTGCCCTCGAGCCGATGGCAGCGTCCAGCAAAAGGCCGCCCAAGCCAAGGCCCTGGTGCGAGGCCAGCAGGTACAGCCCCCACAGCTCCAGGTCTCCGGAGGCGGGCGGCGGGTGCCCTTCCGGGGAGCCGGGGGCAGGCAGCCGGCGGGAACCGGCAAATCCCACCACCGTCCCGCCGTCGCACGCCACCCACGCTTCGGCAGGATCCGCGCGGTCCAGCAAATGCTGCCAGAGCCGCAGCCTGTCCGCCGGGTCCACGGCGGCGAGGAAGGCATCGGACAGCATGCCCCGGTAGGTCTCCTGCCAGCAGCGGACGTGCACCTGGGCCAGCCGCTCTATGTCCGCGGCAACAGCCCGCCGAACGGCCAGGCGGGATGCCATGGCCGTCAGCCCGCCAGCGCTTTCCACAGGAAGTGCTGGCTTCGCGCCTGCAGGGCAGCGGCCTGCCGGTTGTCGGAGGCGCCGGCGTGGCCACCCTCCAGGGCCTCGTGGAACCACACGTTCGGGATGCCCATGGCCAGCATCCGGGCGGCCATCTTCCGTGCCTGCACCGGGCCCACCCGGTCGTCCGAGGTCGCGGTCCAGATGAACGTCTCCGGGTACTCCACCGCGTCCTTGAGCAGGTGGTAGGGGGAGAAGGTCCTGATGTATTCCCACTGTTCGGGGTCGTCGGGGTCGCCGTACTCGGCAATCCACGAGTGCCCGGCGGAGAGCTTGGTGTAGCGGCGCATGTCCAGCAGGGGCACACCGCAGGAAACGGCCCGGAACAGTTCCGGATACCGGGTGAGCATGTTCCCCACCAGGAGTCCACCATTGGACCCGCCCACGCAGCCCAGCCGCCGCGGCGAAGTGACACCGCGGGAGATCAGGTCCCGCGCCACTGCTGCGAAGTCCTCGTAGGCGCGGTGGCGGTTTTCTTTCAACGCGGCACGGTGCCAGGCCGGCCCGTACTCGCCGCCGCCGCGGATGTTCGCCACCACATACACCCCGCCGCGCGAGTGCGGCGCCTTCCCGTCGCTGCCCTCCGAAACCGTGGTCCGCCGCTCCAGCCACGCCCGGCCAACGGCGCCGCTGTAGGCAGGC
Source organism: Pseudarthrobacter niigatensis (assembly GCF_030812615.1). NCBI lineage: Bacteria > Bacillati > Actinomycetota > Actinomycetes > Micrococcales > Micrococcaceae > Pseudarthrobacter > Pseudarthrobacter niigatensis. Next base: position 67,044 of record NZ_JAUSTB010000013.1, read on the forward strand.
GTCCGTGACACCTCGAACCCGCCGTAGCCGGACAGCTGGGTGGGGTTCTGCCCGTCCAACGCCAGCCCGCGCGGCGCCACCTGGAAGTACGGGACCCGGGTGCCGTCGTCGGACACGGCGAAGTGCTGCTCCACCTCATAGTCATCGTCGGCAAAGAACGACGGCGAGGTCTTGACCACCGCGTGCCGGCTCACCACGCCGGACGTCCCGGCGCTCCCGGGTTCCAGGTTGCCGGGTTCCAGGGTGCCGCGCATCAGGGTGGTGGGAGTGGTGAAGCCGGTGGCGATGAGCCAGAAGTCATCACCGGCCCCGCCGTCGGCCGGTGCCTCGTCCTCGTCGTCCACCGCGTAGGCGTTCACGTCATGCAGCGGCGGGCAGGCGTCGAGGAGGGTTGCCGCCCAGCCGCCGTCCGTGTTGCCGGAAGGCCGGGACGGGTCGAGCACCCGGATTTCGGAGGAGACGTCCTTGAGCAGGTTGAGCAGGAGGAAGTTCCGGGTCCAGCTCCAGGACTGCAGGGAAGTGTGGGCATCGGGGGTGAACAGGACGGTGAGGTCCCGGCTGCCGGCGAGGTAGTCCTCGAAATTGGCGGCAAGCAGCGCGCCGGAAGGGTAAGTGGTGCCGTCCAGGGCCCAGTCCTGCTGCGGGCGGAAGAGCAGCCAGTCCCGGTGTGCGCTGACGTTGACGTCGGTGGGCACGTCGATCTGCACCCAGCTTCCGTCCCGCAGCACGAAGTTGGTGCGGTTGAAGAAGTCGATGTAGTCCACCGCGAAGGTCCGCTCAAAGCCGGGCGTGGAGTCATGGGCCGCCATGGCCATCATGTGGTCTTCGGGCACCTCGAAGAGGCGCGGAGCCGCAGCCAGGGCCTCTCCGCGCTTAAGCGTCACTGCCGTCCGGGCGTAGGAGGAGGCCGTCTTGGGCAGCCCGTCCGCGGTGGAGGCAACCAGGAGGGCGTCGGCGTCGAGCCAGGAGACGTTGCCTTTCGCCGTGGGGAGGTCAAACCCGCCACGGGCGGGGTCCACGAAGCCGCGCGCCTCGACGTCGAACTCGCGGTACCGGTTGGCGTCGCCGCCGTCGGGGGAGAGGGCAAGCAGCGCCAGCCGGTAGGGCTCCCCGGCCGCGGGGCGCAGGAACGTGGCACCGTGGAACACCCACTCGTCGCCTTCGGCGCGGGACAGCTCGTCAACATCCAGCAGGACATCCCATTCCGGGGAGTCGGTGCAGTAGCTCTCCCAGGTGGTCCGCCGCCACAGGCCTTTGGGGTTCTGCTGGTCGCGCCAGAAGTTGTAGTACCAGTCTCCGCGCTTGCCCACCATGGCGATCCGGTCCGTGGAGTCAAGGACCTCCAGGATGCCGGCCTCCAGTTCGTCGTAGCCGCTGCCCTCCAGCAGGTCCTCGGTGCGGGAGTTTTGCTCCTTGACCCAGGCCAGCTGCTCCTCGCCGTAGATGTCCTCCAGCCACACATTTTCGTCGACGGGTTCCGGCGCGGTTTGGCGGGAGTTGGTGCCGGTGGTGTCCCCGGGGCCGGGAACGGACGCTTGATCAGCTGCTGTGGTGGTCATGCGCCCCATCCAAACAACATCCCCCATGGCTGGCAAGTCAAGCGTCCGGCGCACGCTCCGCTTCCAGCCCGTACGCTGTATGGCGTGGAAATATCGCAGAGCAACCGGGCCGTCATCATCGGTGGCGGCCCCCGCGGCACCAGCGTGCTGGAGCGGCTGCTCGCCCACACCGCCGTCGCCCGCAGCCCGAAAGCGCCCCTGCACATCGACGTCGTGGATCCCTACCCGGCAGGCCCGGGACATGTGTGGCAGCCGGGACAATCCCGGCTGTTCCTCATGAATACCCAATCGTTCTATCCCACCCTGGTTCCCGAGGATCCGGCGCTTCCCGCACCTGTTGCCGGCACCACCTTCGACCAGTGGCGGGCCCGGCAGCAGCGGGATCCGCTGCCGTCCCTCACCGCGGAGGAACGGGCGGAGCTGGCGGTGTTGGGATCGAATGATTTTCCCAGCCGTGCCCTCTACGGCCGCTACCTCCGCTGTACCGTGGAGGAGCTCCTGGGCAAGGCATCCGACGGCGTCACGGTTGAATTCCACGAAACGGCCGCAACGTCGGTGCGTCCGGCCGGGGACGGAACGTTCGACGTCGGCCTGGCCACCGGAGCGGCCATCCGCGCCGGTTCCGTGGTGCTCGCCCTGGGGCATGTGCCGTCCCGGCTGAACCCCGAACAGCGGGAGCTGCAGGCGGCCGCCGGGCAATTGGGCCTGCAGTACTTTCCCCCGGCCGTTCCCGCGGATGTGGACTGGTCCCAAATCCCCGCCGGGGAACCGGTTCTGGTCCGCGGCATGGGCCTGAACTTCTTTGACACCATGGGCCAGCTCACCGAGGGACGCGGCGGCAAGTTCGTGCCCAACGGCAGCGGCCTGGTGTATGAACCGTCCGGCCAGGAACCCCGGATCATTGCGGCCTCGCGGCGCGGGACCCCGTACCGTGCCAAGGCGGCGCTGGACGGCTACTACGCCTCCTCCATAACGCTCCGGTACCTCACCGAGGCCGCCATCGAGAGGCTGGCGAAGGCTGGGATCCGCCCTTCGTTCGACCATGACCTGTGGCCGCTCCTGCACCGGGATGCCCTGTGGGCCTATTACTCAACGCTGGTGCGCTCGCAGCCCGGCGCGGTGCCCGACGCGCCCGCCTTCCTCGCTGCCCTGGAGGAAGCCCTGCAGCCGCACGCGCACAGCGCCGCGAACTGGGAGGACAGTGTTGAGAGCGTCCTGGCCGTCCACGTCGGCCCCCGCCACCGCCTGGACCTGCCGGGGCTCGCGGCCCCGCTGGCGGGGCGTTCCTTCGAGTCCCGCAGCGCGCATGATGCTGCCGTCGTGGAGTTCCTGCTTGACGATGCGCGCCGCTCAGCGCTGGGCGAGGACGACCCCGTCAAGATGGCCATCGGCGCGCTGCACCACGGGCGTGCCGTCCTGAAGACGGCGGTGGCCGACGGCGGCATCACCGATGCGTCATGGGTCGCCGGCCTGCGGGGCTGGTTTGAATCGTTTGTGGAGGGACTGGCCAGCGGACCGCCCGCACTGCGGTCCGAGCAGCTCGCGGCCCTGGCACGGGCGGGGGTGGTCAGCTTCGTGGGGCCGGACCCGAAATTCGGCGTGGACCGGAGATCGGCGCTGTTCACCGCTTCCTCGCCGTGGGTGGCGGGGCCGCCGGCCGCGGCCCGGACCCTGGTGGAGGCGCTGGCCCCCGGCAACCGGGTCTCGGCCAACGATTCACCGCTCCTGGCGCAGCTGCTGGCCGACGGGCTGGCGCGGCCCAAGCTCATGATGACTGCCGAAGGTGCCCCCATCGAGTCCACCGGCCTGGACGTGGAGCCGCACCCGTACCGCCCGGTGGCGGCCAACGGGTCGGTCACCGAGGGCCTCTTCGTGCTGGGGCTGCAGCTCTCCTCGGCCCAGTGGGGCACCGCCATCGCCGCAGAGGCTGTGCAGCCCGGCGGGCCTGCGTACCGCAGTGGCCAGCGCACGCTCCGTGACGCGGACGAGATTGCCGCCGCCATCCTTCGCAGGGCGTAATTCCCAGGTCTTAAAGGGCGATGCGCCATCACTTATGGCCGCTAAACCGTCGGAATAGGGACCACAAGTGATGGCGCATCCAGTGGTGTTAGCCCCGCAGGCAGGCGCGGTACGCGGCCATGGCCTGGCCGTAGTTCGCCTGGCCCTCAAGGTCCGCGGGCCGGGTGGGCTTGACCGGCGGGACGCAGACCGGCTGCGACGGAGTGTCCGCCGCAACCAGGACCGCAGTCCTGACCACCGTGCCGGATTCGACGGCGGTGAGCACCAGGGTGCCCGTCCCCGCTGCAGCGCCGGCCGGCACGGCAAGGTTCACGGCGGCGGCCCCGGCGGCGACCGGGACCGTACCCAGCGGGGTGACCTTTCCGGCGGCGTCGGTGAACGAAGCTTCCAGTGCCGTGTTCACCGGGCTGCCCAGCGACGTCAGGTCAAGCTTGGAGACCGTCAACGTGATGGGCTCTCCCGGCTTGACCCCGTCGGCAGTGGTGTTGGCGACAGCCACCGAACGCCGGGCGAAGTCGGGGGATACCGGGCTGCTCTTCTGGAGGTACCCGATCCAGGCATCCCGGTCCACCAGCCCGGAATCGCGGGTGTTGGTGCCCGCGGTGAAGATCCGGAAGTTGTCGCCACCGGTGGCCAGGAAGCTGAAGGTTCCCACCCGGTAGGACTTGGCCGGGTCCAGCAGGTCGCCGTTCACCCGCACGGACGTGATCCGGTCACCGGCCGGGCGGGCGGCGTCGTAGGTGTAGTTGACGTTCTTTGACAGGCCCAGCTGCAGGTAGGCCCGGCTGGGAACCGTGCCGTCGGCGTTGGTTTGCCACTGCTGTTCGAGCAGCGTCTTGAACTGCGCACCGGTCAGGGACGTGGTCCACAGGTTGTTCACGAACGGCAGGACCGCATTGGCCTCGGCGTAGGTGATGGTGCCGTCCGGTGCGTAGTACAGCTCGTTGCGCAGGCCGCCGGGATTGACGACGCCGATCTCCGCGCCGCCAAGCTCGGCCGGCTGCAGAGAAGAGAGCAGGGAGTCGGCCACCAGGTTGCCCAGGGTGGATTCGCTGCCGCGGTCATCGCGCTTGGCACCACCGGTGGCGTCGGTGGTGAACGCCGTGGTGATGTCCTTGGCGACCGAGCCGATGGGCTGGTTGCCTACCACAGAGGCGTCCGGGAGGGCCTTCTTGACGATCGCGTCCACGGCGGCCACGCGCGGGTAGGCGGCCACCAGCTCTGCTGCGGGGTCGGTGGTGCGCTTGACGTTTCCGGCCTTGTACCCGGTCACCTGCTTGGTGGCCGTGTCCACGGTCAGCTGGATCTGGCCCACGTTCTCACCGTAGTTGCCGGTCTGCACGATCGGCCGGCTCTTGCCCGCGGCGCCCGGCACCCGGGCGTCCCACGCGTACTCCTTGTGGGTGTGGCCGGTGAAGATCGCATCCACCTCGGGGGAGGTTTCGGTGACCAGCTTGGCGAAAGGCCCGCCGGCTGCCACTTCCTGTTCCAGCGTGGCGCCTTCCACCACCCCCGACCCGGCGCCGTCGTGGTCCTCAACGATGATGACGTCGGCAGCCTTCTCCGCCGTGATCCTGGCGGCCACCCTGTTGATGGCGTCCACCGGGTCGCCGAAGTCGAGGTCGGCGATGCCGGCGGGAGTCACCAGGGCGGGGACTTCCTGGGTGACGGTGCCGATTACTGCCACCTTGATGCCGTTCAGGTCCAGCACCGTGTACTCCGGCAGGACCGGTTCGGTGGTGCCCTTCTTGTAGACGTTCGCACCCAGGTAGGGGAACTTGGCGTTGGTGCCGCCGGCAGTGACGCGGTCGCGCAGGTCCGCCCAGCCGCCGTCGAACTCGTGGTTGCCCACGGCGGAAGCCTTCAGCTCCAAGGCGTTCAGGACGTCGATGGTGGGCTGGTCCTTGGCGACCGCAGACGCGAACAGCGAGGCGCCGATGTTGTCCCCGGCCGACAGGAAGGCCGTGGCACCCGGCGCGGCTGCGGCACGGAGCTTTTCGACGGTCCCGGCGACCTGGACGGTGTTGGAATCGATCCTGCCGTGGAAGTCGTTGATGTTCAGGAGGTTCAGGTCAACGGTGGCGGGGACTGCCGGGAGGTCCAGGCCCACCACCACGGGGTCGTGGTCGCTGGCGCGGAACTGGTCCGGTGCGTAGTAGTCGGTGACGTTGTTGTTGTAGCGGCTGTACTCCAGCGCCACGGATTCCACCGAGTTGATGTTCCAGATGTCCGCACCCGTGACCACGCCGTTGGCTGCCGGCGAGGCCAGGATGTGGTCCAGTGAGCCCACCAGGCCGCCGAAGAGGTAGGAGTACTTGGCCGTGCCGTCGGCATTCCTAGCCTTGTCGTCCTGGTTGACGTACCCCGCGCCGGTGAGGACGTTGATGGGGTCTTCCTTGCCGTACGAGTTGAAATCGCCGATCAGGAACACCTTGTCGGTGCCCTTGTCCTGCTGCAGGGAGTTGGAGAAAGCCAGCAGGGACTGCGCCTGGGCGGTGCGGGCGAGGTTTGAATTGCCCTGGCCCTTGTCGGTGTCGTCCGGAGTGGCAGCCGAGCCCTTGGATTTGAAGTGGTTCGCAATGGCGATGAACTTCTTGTCGTCAGGGGCGCCGACGGGCTTGAAAACCTGGGCCAGCGGCTTGCGGGCGCTGGCGAAGGCGACAGTGTCGTTGTGGATGATGGATTCGCCCACCGGCTCGGCGGCGGCCTTCTTGTAGATGAACGCTGTGCGGATCATGTCCTCGTCGGCCAGCGGGGGTGCATTCGCGGGGGTGCGGACGTAGTCCCAGATGCCCGGGGTGGGGATGTTAAGGGCCTCCACGAGCTTGGCCAGCGCGTCGTCCCTGTCCTTGCCGAACTGGGCGGAGTTCTCCACCTCCATCAGGGTGACGACGTCGGCGCCGGACTTGGAGATGGCGGCGACGATTTTGTCCTGCTGGCGTTTGAAGTTCCCGGCATTGGCGGCACCGCGGACGTTGCAGCCGCCGCTGACGGTGATGGGGTTGCCTGCGCGGTCGGTGTAGAACTTGCAGCCGGCGATCTGGTCACCGGTGGTGGGGAAGTAGTTCAGCACGTTGAAGGACGCGAGCTTCAGGTTGCCGCCCACGGCAGCGGGGGCCTCGGTGCGGGTGGCGCCGAAGCGGGCCGGCTGGACGGTGGCCTTGTTGGCCTCCGTCAGGTGGGTCAGCGGCTGGAACTTCCAGGAGTTGTTGGCGTAGCCCAGCACCACGTTGGTGGTGAAGCTGACGGGTGAGCCCACCCGGACCGGATCCGCGGTGGTGAGGTAGGGCAGCACTTCGGCCTTGGTGGTGGCGTCCTTGAGGAAGTTGGTGCTGGACCCGTCGTCGAGCTTGATGCCGCGGGCAGCGTTGTCCGCCACGACGGCGGCGTATTCTGCCGAGCCGTAGGGTGCCACGGCGGTTGGCTGTTCCAGCGCGGTGGTGCCGCCGGCCAGGCCGATCTCGCCGTACTGGTTCAGGCTGTAGTTGTCGCTGACGGTCATGGGGCCCTGGGGTGCCAGCAGCATGCCTTCCAGGGACTCGCGGAAGGCCTCGCCGGCCGGAAGCGTGAAGATGGTGGGCTTGACCTCGGGTGCGGCCTCGGACAGTTTGGTGAGGCCGGCAGCCGCCGTGACGTTCAGCTGGGTCATTCCGTAGTACTCGGCAACCGTGCCCGTGACCTGGACGTAGTCTCCGGCCTGCACCGATCCCACTGTGGCGGGCGAGTAGACGAAGATGCCGTCGGACGCGGCGTGGTTGGTGGCCGTGAGGTCACCGCCCGTGCCGGGGGTCTGGATGTAGTAGCCGTTGAGTCCGCCCGTGGGAAAGGCCGCGGTGACCTTGCCCTTGGTGGTGACGGCGGCTCCGGCCAGCGGGCTTTCGGCACCGGTGCCTTGGATCTCGGCGATAGTGCGGTTCACCGGGTCCGGGACCGGTGTGGGGTCCGGCGCGGTACCGCCGGAGGACGTCGGGGTGATGCCGGCGCTGAGCGTGAAGTCAGCGGCATTGCTGTTGCTGTCCGCGCCACCGGTCCGGTTCAGGCTCTTCACGTCGGTGTTGGAAGCGGGTGCCGCGGCGGCCTTGGCCTCATACGTGTTGGAGCTGCCGTAGCCCAGGAGATCGGCCACGCCCACGGGCTCCACCACAGACCCGGTGGGAAGTCCGACGGCGGTGGGCTGCTTGGCGAGCACAATGGTGCCTCCGCTGCCGCCGAAGTTGAGCGCCCCGGCCACGAGGTCCGGTGCGGGCAGGTCTGCGCCATTGGTGCCGTTGCTCCCGCCCTGCACCAGGTAGTAACCCTTGGCGGGAATGGACCCGGACAACGCGGCGACTCCGCTGGGAGCGGCCGTTCCGGTGGCGGAGCGGTACTGTACCGACCAGCCGTCCAGGGACATGGGCGCGTCCGAGCTGTTGTACAGTTCCACGAATTTGTTCTTGTACGCGGCGCCGCTGCTGCCGCCGCTCAGGTAGGCCTCGTTGATGACAACGGGGGATGTGCCGGCCGCGGCTGAGACCTCCGCGGCCGCCGGAACAGCAGCCAGCGGGGCTGCGATGAGCCCCGCTGACAATGCTGCGCCGAGCGCTGACTTCCAAGGTGTTTGATGCATCCGCTCTTACTTTCATTGAGGAGTACCGGGTGGGTGGTCCGGTGGGTGCGTCCATGGTTCATGGATCGGACTGGGCAGGATCGTGCCTGGCCTGGTGGTTGTCCAGGCACATGACAACAGCACTGAATGAACGCAAGGTTGCTGGCGCGTGCATTCGGTGGGGCGTTCCCCAGCGGAGCGCCCCACCGTCCGGTCCGGGCTTTTCCCCAAGCCCGTTCCGGAGATGCTGGTGGCGGGAGTGATGCCCGCCGACAACCCGGGGGTGTGCCGGCAGTCACAAACGATACCCGCCAGTAGCATCCGAATCCTGGTCCGGCAGGGGTTTGTCCAAAGAATTTACGTGCAGGCAACACGGAAGGGCCGCGGATCTTAAAGCAAAAACCCCTGGCGGCCGGTGCCGGCTGCCAGGGGTTCCCTTGCGGAAGGTAAGAGATTCGAACTCTTGGTACGGGGTTACCGCACACTGGTTTTCAAGACCAGCTCCTTCGGCCGCTCGGACAACCTTCCTCAGCTAGTAGTGTTTCATAGGCACTTGCCTGCAACAAAACAGGCCCGGGAAGCCCCCGGTGCACACTGGATGCAGCCAGGATTTGAGTCAGGAACGGGAGAGGTCCATGAAAGCCGTCTTTATATCTGAACCGGGCGGCCCGGAAGTGCTGGAAGTTCGGGACGTGGACGCCCCGGTTCCCGGCCAGGGCGAAGTGCTGATCGACGTGGTGGCAGCGGGGCTGAACCGGGCCGACGTCCAGCAACGCCGGGGGTTCTACCCGCCCCCGCCCGGCGCCTCCGAGGTCCCGGGGCTGGAAGTGTCAGGCCGGATCGCCGGCTTTGGACCCGGCGTCAGCAGGCCGTTCTCGCTGGGGGACAAGGTAGTGGCCCTGCTGGCAGGGGGTGGTTACGCGCAGCAGGTGGCAGTCCCGGCCGAGCAGGTGCTGCGCGTCCCCGAGGGCGTTGACCTCGTTACGGCCGCGTCGCTGCCGGAAGTGGCGGCAACGGTCTACTCGAACCTCATTATGACGGCGCAGCTGCAGCCGGGCGAGACAGTCCTGATCCACGGGGCCACGGGCGGGATCGGCACCATGGCCATCCAGCTGGCCAAGGCGTTCGGGGCCAAGGTGGCCACCACGGCCGGAACTGATGAGAAAGTCAGCACCGCCAAAGCCTTCCTGGGCGCGGACATTGCCATCAACTACAAAGAGGAAGACTTTCCGGAGAGCCTTCGGCGGCAGAACTGCGGCAAGGGGGCGGACGTCATCCTCGACGTGGTGGGAGCAAAATACCTCCCGCAGAACGTGGATGCCCTGGCCGACTATGGGCGCCTGGTGGTGATCGGCCTGCAAGGTGGCACCAAGGGCGAGCTGGACCTTGGGCTGCTGTTGAAGAAGCGGGCGGCCGTGGTGGCCACCGCGCTTCGGCCCAGGCCCGTGGCGGAAAAGGGTGCCATCATGACCGCCGTCCGCGACGCCGTGTGGCCGCTGGTGGCCGATGGCAGGATCCGCCCTTTGGTTGCCAAGACTTTCCCGCTGGACCAGGTCGGTGCCGCCCACCGCTACTTCGACAGCGGCGACCATGTGGGCAAGGTCCTCCTGGTCCTCTAAGGAATACATACCCGGTATTGCGCGAGAGGGTGATCCGGCTTAGGGTTGGTATACGCGGTATGCACGGGTCTTGGGGGCCTGTGCATGCCGGCAATGACTAAGCCCGGGGGAGCACCATGTCGATACGCCACAGCCTCCTCGCCCTGCTGCAGGACCAGCCGCGTTACGGCTATCAGCTGCGGGTCGAGTTCGAGAACCGCACCGGAGCCACCTGGCCCCTGAACATCGGGCAGGTGTACACCACCCTGGACCGGCTGGAACGCGATGCCCTGGTGGCCAAGGAGGGCGACGACGGTGAGGGCCATGTGGTGTACAGCATCACCCCTGCCGGCAAGGCGGAGGTGCGGAGCTGGTTCGCCGCCCCCGTGGAGCGGAACAACCCGCCCCGCAACGAGCTCGCCATCAAGCTGGCGCTCGCCGTCACCCTGCCCGGGGTTGATGTGCAGGCCATCATCCAGGCCCAGCGCGTAGCGTCCATCAGGGCCCTGCAGGACTACACCAAGGCCCGGCGCGACACCGCAGCGAACCAGAAGGCTACGGATACCGCCTGGCTCCTGGTGCTGGACTCGCTGATCTTCCAGACCGAAGCGGAAGTCCGCTGGCTGGACCTCTGCGAAGCCAGGATGGTCCAGCAGGCGCAGGCCGCCGCTGCGGGACCGGCCCGGAAGACGTCCAACGGGGCCACGGAAGATGCCCCGCTCAATGCGGACAGCCGCCGATGAGCGTGCCGGGGCCGCAGCAGGTCCTTGAACTCGCCAAGGTCGGCAGGACCTTCGGGGAAGGGGCGACGGCGGTCGCAGCCCTCCGCGGCGTGGACCTCACCATCTGCGCGGGGGAGTTCGTCGCGGTCATGGGTCCGTCCGGCTCAGGAAAGTCCTCCCTGCTTGCCGTTGCCGGCGGACTGGACCGGCCGACGTCGGGCGCTGTCTTCGTCGAGTCCACGCCCCTGGCCGGGCTGAACCTGAACGAACTGGCCCGCCTGCGCCGCCGGGCCGTTGGCTATGTGTTCCAGGACTTCAACCTGGTCCCCACGCTGACTGCCGCGGAAAACGTGGCGCTGCCTCTGGAACTGGACGGAACATCGGCCCGCAAGGCGCACCGGCAGGCAGCCGATGCGCTCCGGCAGGTAGGCATCCCGGAGTTTGCGGACCGCTTCATGGACCAGATGTCCGGCGGCCAGCAGCAGCGTGTGGCCATCGCCCGTGCGATCGTGGGCAAGCGGCGGCTGATCCTGGCCGACGAGCCCACCGGTGCGCTGGATTCGACAACGGGCCAGGGGGTCATGGAGGTGCTGCGTGCCAGGGCTGACGCCGGAGCCGCCGTCATGCTCGTCACCCACGAGCCCAGGCACGCCGCCTGGGCGGACCGGGTGGTTTTCCTGCGCGACGGACGCATCATTGACCAGGCGGCAGCCATGCACGACCCCACGATGCTCCTTACCCAGGCCGGACTCTGATGCCGCTTGACCTGGCTCCCGCGCCGCAGGGGCGCCGGAGCGGCCGCCGGGTTGCGTTGCGGCTGGCCCGCCGCGACATCGCCCGCCATAAGGGGCGCTCGCTCCTGATCGTCCTGCTGATCATGCTGCCGGTGGCCGGCATGACCGGCGCCGCCACCCTCTACCAGAGCTCACAGCGCACGCCCGGGGAGATTGTCCGGTACGAACTGGGCAACTCCCAGGCCAGGTTCAGTGTCCTGGCGGTTCCCAGCGCGGACTCCCTGCAGGATCCGCTCAATGATGGTGTCATCGCTTCCAGCTCCGGCCGCTACGACCCGGATTTCGAGCGGACAGACCCGGCCGACGCCCTCCCGGCGGGCTACGAAGTCCTTCCGCAGCGGACGCTCACGCTGACCACCGGCGTGGGCGCGGCCCTTGTTTCCTTGCAGGGCCGCGAGGTTGACGCGCTGAATCCGGCGTTTGACGGCAAGTACAGCCTGCTGGCCGGCCGCGCACCGCGGGTCGGGACGGAGGTGCTGGTTTCGCCGGGGTTGATGTCGCGGTTCCACCTCGCCTTCGGCCAGGAATTTACGACGTCGGCAGGAACCTTCGTCCCGGTGGGCACCATCCGTGACGCTTCCGTCGCGGACAGCAACAGCATCCTGTACCTCAAGGCCGGCCAGGCGCCCGGGGACCTTGCGGCGGGCCCCTCGACCCGCCAGTCTGTGTCCTACTACCTGGTGGGCCCCGAACCGGTCACCTGGCAACAGGTCAGGGAGGCCAACAGCGAAGGCGTGGGCGTGCTGTCCCGCAGCGTGGTGCTGGACCCGCCGTCCGCCGACCAGCGCACGGTTCCAGGTTCCCTGCTGCACGACAACTCCCCGGTGCTGGTGACCGTCTATGCCACTTTCGGCCTGGTCGGTGCGCTCGCACTGCTCGAGGTGGGCCTGCTGGCCGGAGCCGCGTTCGCCGTCGGCGCCAAGCGCCAGGTACGTGAGCTGGCACTGCTGGCATCCGCCGGAGCGGACACTTCCACCATCGGAGCCGTCGTCACTGCCGGTGGACTGTGGCTTGGCAGCCTGGCCGTGGCCGGGGGCGCCGCAGTGGGGCTGGGGGCCGCTGCCGTCGTCGTCCACGTGGTCCGTTCCACCGGTTCCGCCCGGCTGGCCGGCCTGCACCCGGACCTCCTCCTGACCGCCCTGGCCATGGCGATGGGCTTGGGCGCCTGCGTCCTGGCTGCATTGGTCCCGGCGCGCCAGGTGTCAAGGCAGGCCGTGCTGGGTGCGCTCAAATCCGGGCGGGCGCCGGCGCCGACGGGGCGCCGCACCACCGTGGCCGGCGTCGTCGCGCTGGCAGTTGCCGCAGGGCTGCTTGGGGCCGGCTGGCTTCTCAGCGGTTCCACGACCGATCCCGACCAGCGGGCGGAGCAACTGCCGGTGGTGGCCACCCTGCTGATCGCCGGGGCAGTGGCCGCAGTTGCGGGCCTGGTAATGCTGACCGGATGGCTGATCCTCCGGCTGACGTCCCGTACGCGCTGGCTTTCCCTCTCCCTCCGGATGGCGGCGCGGGACTCTGCGCGGAACCGTGGCCGGAGCGTCCCCGCCGTCGCCGCCGTACTCGCGGCGGCCACCCTGGCAAGCGCCGCCCTGGTGCTGTCAGCCAGCCAGCAGGCCGGGCTGCGGGACGCGCATTACTGGGGCGCCCTGGAGAACCAGGCGTACCTTCCTCTTACGGTGGACCAGCCCCTCGCAGCCGATGGCAGCATGCGGCCACGCATGCACATTGACGCCGGCGCGCTCTCCGCCGCGGTGGATGGTGCCATCGGGACTGTCCAATCGACCCGGCTCATCACCGCCCCCGCAAGCCTGCGGAACTGCCCCGAGGGCCCCGCAGATCCAGGCCTGCCGGCACTGACGGACACCTCGAATTGCCTGGTGTTTTCGCTTGCCAGGCCGCAGGCCAATACGTGCCCGACCACACCCATGGGACGGGTAGTGGACCCTGGGGACTGGCGGTGCCGCGGGTCCATGGTCAACGAACAGCCCTCCAGCCGGGCCATCCTGGTCGGCGGGGTGGACGACGTCCGCGCAGCACTGGGCCGCGATCCATCTGCGGAGTCCCTGGCGGTGCTGGACGCCGGTGGAATGATAGTGACCAACCCCGTCTTCGTCCGTGACGGAACAGTCCTGCTGGAGGGGAAAGATGTACGGACCCACGGTCCGGCGCCGTCCGGGCCCGGCACGGTGCCCTCGACGGTGAGGAGCACTTCCCTGGCCGCAACGGTACTCGAGCCTTCTGTCCCGGTCCCATACTTTGGTGTTGTCTCGCCGGAAACCGCCGCACGCCTGGAGCTCCACGCTGAACCCGCCGGGCTGCTGGTTCAGCTGGCGAAGTATCCGTCGGAGGCGGAGGCTGATGCAGCCTCCGCTGCCATCGCGGCCGTCTACCGGCAGCCTGGCATGGACTTCCGGGCCGAGCCTGGCATTTCCCAGGGCAGCCAGTGGATGACGTGGTCCATTGTGGCCGCCGCCGCGCTCATCACGTTCAGCGCAGCGGGCATCACCACCGGTCTCTCCCTGGCCGATGCCCGCACCGACCACGCCACGCTTGCCGGCGTGGGAGCCTCGCCGCGGCTGCGCAAGGCCCTGGCAGGATCGCAGGCCCTTTTCACCAGCGGCGTGGGCGCCCTGCTGGGGGTGCTGGCAGGGGTGGTGCCCGCCTTCCTGCTCGTCATGTCGTCGGACATGCGGACAGCAGTCGACGTTCCCTGGCTGCACCTCCTGGCCCTCGTAATGGCCGTGCCGGTGACGGGCGCAGTGCTTGCCTGGACCTTTACCCCTTCCGGGCTGCCCTTGTCCCGGCGCAGCGTGGCCTAGCCTGGGGCTTTCGACCCTCATTCGTCGCCGCGGCGCCGCCGCTCACCGCACAGCCGGGCGCCGCGCCGCCGTCGGCCGCGGAAGCTGGGGACCCGCGTTGGTAGGGTGCCCAGTAGGAAAAGTGGGATAACTCTCAAGGAGGAGACATGGCCGGAGCGCCTGACCAACGGAACAACGGATCCCGGGCGGAGGGCGGACTGGCTACGGACCCGGATCTTCCCCCGCCCGCCGTCGACCAGGCACGGCTCGACGCCGAGGACCGGAAATGGACCCCGGCGAAGATCGCGCTCTGGGCCGCGATTGCCCTGCTGGGCGGCGTTGCCTGGTTCATGCTGGCCATTGTGCGCGGCGAGACCGTCAACGCCATCTGGTTCGTCTTCGCCTCCGTGTGCACCTACCTGATCGGCTACCGCTTCTACTCCAAGGTGATCGAACGCTACATCACCAAGCCTGACGACCGGCGTGCCACCCCGGCCGAGTACAAGGCCGACGGCAAGGACTATGTCCGCACCGACCGGAACGTGCTCTTCGGCCACCACTTCGCCGCCATCGCAGGCGCCGGCCCGCTGGTGGGCCCGGTCATCGCCGCCCAGATGGGCTACCTTCCCGGCACCATCTGGATCATCGTGGGCGTGGTCCTCGCCGGCGCCGTCCAGGACTACCTGGTGATGTTCTTCTCCATGCGCCGCGGCGGCCGCTCCCTGGGCCAGATGGCCCGTGAGGAACTCGGCGTGATCGGTGGCACGGCAGCGCTCATTGCCACCTTGCTCATCATGGTGATCATCGTGGCCATCCTGGCCCTCGTCGTCGTCAACGCCCTGGGTGAAAGCCCGTGGGGCGTGTTCTCGGTGGGCATGACCATCCCCATCGCCCTCTTCATGGGCGTCTACCTCCGCTACCTGCGGCCCGGCAAAGTCATGGAAGTCTCCATCATCGGCTTCGTCCTGCTGATGGCCGCCATCATCGGCGGCGGCCTGGTGGCCCAGACCGGATGGGGCGCAGCCGTGTTCCACCTGGACAAGGTGACCATCGCCTGGGGCCTGATCATCTACGGTTTCATTGCCGCCATCCTGCCGGTGTGGCTGCTGCTCGCCCCGCGCGACTACCTCTCCACGTTCATGAAGATCGGCGTGATCGTGATGCTGGCGCTGGCCATCATCGTGGTCCGGCCCGAGGTCACCGTTCCCGCGTTCAGCGAATTCGCCAGCCGGGAAAACGGCCCCGTATTCTCCGGCGCCCTGTTCCCCTTCCTGTTCGTCACCATCGCCTGCGGCGCACTCTCCGGCTTCCACGCCCTCATCTCATCCGGTACCACCCCCAAACTGGTGGAGAAGGAACGGCAGACCCGGTACATCGGCTACGGCGGCATGCTGATGGAATCCTTCGTGGCCATCATGGCCCTGGTGGCCGCCATCTCGATCGACCGCGGACTCTACTTCGCCATGAACGCCCCCGCCGCACTGACCGGCGGCACCGTCGAAACCGCAGCCACCTGGGTCAACAGCCTTGGCCTGGCCGGAGTGAACATCAGCCCGGACCTGCTGTCCGAGACGGCGCGGAACGTTGGCGAACAAAGCATCGTGTCCCGTACCGGCGGCGCTCCCACCCTGGCGGTGGGCCTGGCGCACATCATGCACCAGTTCGTGGGCGGGACCGCCCTCATGGGCTTCTGGTACCACTTCGCCATTATGTTCGAGGCGCTCTTCATCCTCACTGCCGTCGATGCCGGCACCCGTGTTGCCCGCTTCATGCTGCAGGACTCCATCGGCAACTTCGTCCCCAAGTTCAAGGAGGCCTCCTGGCGTCCCGGAGCCTGGCTCTGCACCGCCATCATGGTGGCAGCCTGGGGCGCAGTGCTGCTCATGGGTGTCACCGACCCGCTGGGCGGCATCAACACCCTGTTCCCCCTGTTCGGAATCGCCAACCAGTTGCTCGCCGCTATCGCGCTGGCCGTGGTCCTGGCAATCGTTGCCAAACGGGGAACCTTTAAGTACCTGTGGATCGTGGCCCTGCCGCTGGCCTTCGCAGCCGTGGTGACCATCACCGCGAGCTACCAGAAGATCTTCTCCTCCACCCCTGCCGTGGGCTACTTCGCCAACAACGCGGCCTTCAGCAAGGCGCTGGCCGACGGCAAGAAGGAATTCGGCACCGCGAAGACGGTGGCCGCGATGGAAGCCGTGGTCCGCAACACCGTCATCCAGGGCTGGCTGTCCGTGATCTTCGTGGTGCTCAGCATCATCGTGATCGCCACCGCGCTCCTCGCCACGGCCAAGGCGTTCCGGGACCGGTCGGCAGGAGCGGCCATCACCGACAACGAGGACCCGGCTGTTCCGTCGCGCGTCTTTGCGCCGGCCGGGCTGGCACCAACCACGGCCGAACGTGAACTGGCTGCCGAATGGGAGAAGGTGCCCGCCGAGGCCCGGCTCGAACGGACCGGGCACTGATGAGCGCCGGGATCGCCCTGGTCGCCAACGGGTTCCGCGGGTTTGCCCGCTACCTGGGCGGCGTCATGGGCGCGGACGCCTACGCCAAGTACCTGGAACACCACCGGGCTGCCGGGCATGCCGAAGCGCCCCTGACAGAGCGGGAGTTCTGGCGGGACCGCACAGACCGCCAGGACAGCAACCCCCAAGGCCGGTGCTGCTGATTGAGCCCGCAGCGGACAAGCGCGCCACAGGCCTTCACAGGTGGACCGTGGCCGGACGGGCCGTGAGAGTATGAACGCATGAGCGATCCCAATGACACTCAGGCAGCTGAGGACCTTCCGGTAGAGGGTACTCCCGTGGACGACACGGAGGACCCCGTTCAGGTTCCCTCCGGGACGGACGGAAGGCCCAGGGGGAGCAGCCTGCAGGATCTGGTGGACGAGCCTGCCAAGGTGATGCGGATCGGCACCATGATCCGGCAGCTGCTTGAAGAGGTGAAGTCTGCCCCACTGGACGATGCCGCACGCGGCAGGCTGGCTGCCATCCACGCCCGCTCCATCAAGGAGCTGGAGGACGGCCTTGCGCCCGAGCTCGTGGCAGAACTGGACAGGATCAACCTGCCGTTCTCCGGTGACGCCACACCATCGGACGCGGAGCTTCGGATTGCCCAGGCCCAGCTGGTGGGCTGGCTTGAGGGCCTGTTCCATGGGATCCAGACGGCCATCGCCGCCCAGAACGCGGCCCGGGAACACGCAGCCGCGCAGCTGCAGCTGCGCCAACTGCCGCCGGGCACCATGATTGCGCCCGGCGTGGTGATCGGTGAAAACGGCGAGCCCCAGCGTGCCCCGGCCGGCGCCCGGCCCGGGCAACAGGGCCGGCCTGGTCAGCGTGAGGACCCGGACCACGGCCCGGGCCAGTACTTGTAGGATCCGCTTGGGCTTTTTCAGCGCCGCCAGGCAGGGGCGCAAGGACGACGTGGAGCTGGGAAAGGGTTTGTGGCGCCGCGCGCACGACCGTTTCCACCGGGGACTGGACCGCTTCCACCAAGTGCTCGAGGGCGTGGAGGATGACCAGCTGTACGGCGAGCTGCTGGAGATCGCCAACCAGTTGGCTGCTTTGCTGCCGCGCGTCCGGGCAGTCTGCATGGAAGCGCAGCGGCGCGCCCCAAGCGACGGCCTGGACATTCCCGCAGCACTGTCGAATGTCCACAGATCCCTGTCCAAGGCAGGAAATTCACTGGCAACCACAGCGGAGGCTGCAGCAATGCTGCGGCTCGCCGTGGGGCCGGTGCCGGTTGGCGCCGCGTCCGTCCACCGCCGCGCCGAGGCCGTCTTCCAGCAGGTGGACGACGCCGAGAGGCAGCTTCACTCGGAATAGGCCGGGCGGGTGCGCAGGAATATTCCCGATTTGGAAGCCTACTTTCCAGTTAAGCGCCTGGCTGACAGACCCGGATTCCGCCGCGTTGGGCTCCCCGGGTTTGGCAGGATAAAACCATGACTCTTTCACCTACCTTGACTTTCAACGACGGCAACACGATCCCCCAGCTCGGCTACGGTGTGTGGCAGGTTGAGGACGACGTGGCTGAAAAGGTTGTCCGGCAGGCGTTCGAAGCCGGCTTCCGCCACATCGACACCGCCAAGATCTACGGGAACGAGGCCGGCGTGGGCCGTGCCATCGCCAGCTCCGGACTCTCGCCCGAGCAGATCTTCATCACCACCAAGCTGTGGAACGCAGACCAGGGCTACGAGTCGACGCTCGCCGCGTTCGAGGAATCCATGGACCGGCTTGGGCTGGAAACGCTGGACCTCTACCTCATCCACTGGATGCAGCCCAAGCAGGACAAGTACGTTGACACCTGGAAAGCCCTGATTGAGCTGCAGAAGCGCGGACGGGTCAAGTCCATCGGCGTCTCAAACTTCACGGTTGAGGGCCTGCAGCGCATTATCGACGAAACGGGCGTGGTTCCGGCCATCCACCAGATTGAGCTGCACCCCTACTTCAGCCAGCTCGAACTGCGTGAGTTTGGTGCTTCCAAGGGCATCCTGACCCAGGCATGGTCCCCGCTGGGGCAGGGCGGCGAGCTGCTCAAGGACCAGGCCATCGCGTCCATCGCTGCCAAGCACCAGGCAACCCCTGCCCAGGTGGTCATCGCCTGGCACCTCGCGATCGGCAACGTGGTGATTCCCAAGTCCGTGACCGAGTCGCGCATCAAGGAGAACTTCGCAGCACTGGAGGTCTCCCTGGACGCCGAGGACATTGAAGCCATCAACAACCTTGACCGGACCGCGCGCGGCGAAGGCCGCATCGGAGCCGACCCGGCGGTTTCCGACTTCGCGTAGTCCCCAAGGCAGCGGTTCCCCGGCACCAGTTGCCGGTGGCCGGCCACGAAACCAGCGTCAGCCCGTGCTGCCGGCAACCACCGGCAGCACGGGCTGACGCCGTTAACCGGGCCAATGCCCGGGTCGAGCCAAGCGCGGACCGGTCAGGCGGCGATCTGGACGCGTTCCACGGTCACGGCGTCCACCACGGCCCAGCTGTCCTCTCCGTGGCAGTGCCGGCAGGCGAAGCGCTCAGCGTCTTCCAGGGTGTCGAAGACCTCGGAGCGGGCCCGGCCGCAGTCGGCGTCGAAGTACGTAACGTGAAATTCCTGTACTGCTTGGTTTTCCATAAGTCCAGTCTGCAACCGGGGTCTGACATTCTTAGGAACCGACTCAGCGTGTTGTTGAGGACGCGAGGCGTACGGACCGGGAAATTGCCGGCTATCAGTGCCCGGGATGAGCCATCGCCGGTTGGCTCCCGTCTCCGGTTGTCTCTTTCAGGTGCGCTTCGAGGACATCGCGGACCGAGGTCCACTCGTGCGGGCCATAGCGGTCGTTGTTGACATGCTGGAGCTCCGCCTCCCCGCTGAACATGCTGACGAAGTACTGCATACCCTGCCATGCGGGAAAGGCCTGGTCTTTGTCCTTCGACAGTAGCCGCCCAACCCTGCTCACGGCAGCCAACATACCGGTGGTCCCGGCCCATTGCAGGGAGAAAGGCGTCTCTGTGAGTTCGGTCATCGTCCGGGCAATACTGCGCGCCGTGACGCGGTCGCCGGCTATCTCGACCACGCGGGGTGCGTCCTCATCCAGGGCGGCAAGTGCGACGACGCGTGCGACGTCGTCCTTGGTGGTGAAGTCGAGAACCTGGTCCGGTGAGGACCAGAACAGGACCCGGTGGCGGTTAAACAGGATCATCGGCGCTTGCCCGGTGAGCATGTCGGCGAAGGCCCCGTTCAGCACGGAAGTTACGCGTATGGGTGCTGCGTCGAGTTCGGCGGCGAACTCGCGGCGGAGCTCGAAGTTGCGGTTGCTGCCGGGGGTGACCCGGCGGTAGTCCGCGGAGTAGTCCGACGGGATGAACCGTGCCACACCTGCGTCGACGGCGGCCGCGAGGAGCGCCCGCTGCGCGTCGACGATGACAGGACGCGCACCGCTGACGGCGGAAATGACGGTATCCACGCCGGACAATGCGGAGGCGAGGCCGGCCCGATCTGTGTAGGCAGCCTCGTGGATCTCCACACGATCCTCCCCGCCGTAGATGCCATGGGCCGTTCCGCTCCCGGGGCGTGTCAGGACCCGGACCGCGGCGTCGCGGCGGAGGAGTTCGCGTACGATGCGTTGGCCGAGGTCACCGGTGGCTCCGGCGACGAGGACGGTGATGGTAGTGATGATTTGCTCTTCTCGGTAGGTTTCGGTGAGGCGCCGGCGGGAGAATCGATGCGAGGGCCACGGGCTCGGGTTTGGCCCCCATGCAGAAATAGTACTTGGCGGCGCAGCGGGGGCTGGCTGTGAAGCAGTCAGCGATTGCCCAGACGGAGCACGCGTTCCTGTGCCAGCACGGTGGCCCGGCGGGCCTTGTCTGCCGCCCGCGCGGCCTGTTTCGCCTCGGCAGCGGTGGTGGCCAGCCGCTTGCGGGAGCGGTCCAGGCGTTCTTCGGTGGCTTGAAGCCGGCTCCTGAGTTCAGCTGTTTCCTGCTGCAGTTCCGCGATTTCCGCCCGCGCCTGCCCTTCCTGCTCCTGCAGCCCACCGGCCAGTTGCAAGGCTGCTTCCTGGGCCTCCTGGGCCTCCGCGAGGGCGGCCCTGGCCCGTTCAAGCGCTGGCGGCGAGGCAGGCCGGGGCGTCTGCCGGACTGCCTCAAGCCGGGGCCTGGCCTGCTTTGGCCCGGTGCCCTGCGGCGTCGTCGTTGGCGTCTTCGATGCCGCCGCGTTCGCCGCTGGCGTCTTCCTGGCTGGCGGCTTCACCCCTGTGGTCTTTGCACCTTCCAGCCGCGGCGCGGACCGGGGAGTACCGGCGGGACGGCTGGGCGGTACGGCCGGGAGCAGGCCGGGGAGGGCTACCGCACCGTCCAGGTCCACGTCGTTAGCGCCATCTGCGGAGAGGACTTTCAGCAGCCGCCCACTGGCAACGGCGTTGGCCGCCCCCGCGTCTGCCGTCATGGCCCGGAGGGTTTCCTCGACGTCGGAAGCCATCGCGTCGCTGATGGACCGGCCCTGCGCCCGGGCCACGGACCGGACGGTGTCGACGGCGTCTGCGAGCATGGTGCGCCGCTCACGGCCCAGCTCGCGGAGGGCAGCGGCATCCAGCGAGTCCTGGGCTGCCCGCATCCGCGCCCCCAGCTCATCCAGCCGGGCAGGCACCTCCGGCCGGTGGCGGGCAAGCATATTGAGCGCCCACGCAGCGACGGAAGGTTTCGGCAGGCCCCGGACCGCTGCCGCCAGGCCCTTGTCCCGGCCCGATGCTTCCTTGGCCGCGGCGGCGCGGGCTGCAATGAAGTCCTCCAGCGTTCCCGCATAAAGGCGGTTGGCGATGTCCGCCAGGGCTTCGTCATCCATGCCGCCATCTTAGGTGTCCTGGCTGCCTCGACAGATGCGGGGCAAAATGGCGCGGCGCAGCGGAGGTTGCGGGAAAGCACCCTGTTGCTCGCCCGCCGGGAGGGGTAAGTTGCACAAATGGACGATTCATATCAGGTCATCGTGGTTGGCGGCGGATTTGCCGGGAAGGCTGCGGCTGAGGAGTTGGGCCGCAAGGGCGTCCGCGTGCTGCTGCTTGACGCCAACAGCTACCAACAGTTCCAGCCGCTCCTCTACCAGGTGGCTGCATCGCAGATTGGCGTGTCCACGGTGACGCGGCCGCTGAGGGCGGAGTTCCGCGGAATCAACAGCGTCCGGGTCCTGACGGCGACGGTGACTGCCATCGACGCACCGAACCGGACCGTCACCACGGCCGACGGGTCCACTTACCGGGCCCAGGCCCTGGTCATCGCCACTGGAGCAGTGCCGAACTTCTTCAACACCCCCGGCGCAGATGAGCATGCCTACCCGCTGTACTCCGTCGCGGACGCCACCAGGCTCAGCGCGGCCATCACCGCCGTCCTGGACCAGGCCGACCGTGAGCCGGGAGCAGGCGCTGACGTCATTGTGGTGGGCGGTGGCCCCACTGGCGTCGAGACGGCCGGCGCGCTCGCTGAGAACGTCAAGTACCTGGTGCCAAAGTACTTCTCGCCGGAACTGGCCGATCGGTGCCACATCCACCTGGTGGATATGGTTCCAAACGTCCTCGCCGCGTTTTCGGAGAAGTCGCAGACCTACGCGCGGGACCGCCTGACGAAGCTCGGCGTGCAGCTGCATATGGGCCAGCCCGTGGCCGAAGTCCGGCCGGACGGTGTGACCCTCAAGGGCGGGACGGTCATTCCTGCCCGGATCGTGGTCTGGGCCGGTGGCCTGCAGGCCGGAAAAATCATCACCGAATCCGGCCTGGGGCAGGGGAGGGGCGGCCGGATTGACGTCCAGCCTGATCTGACCGCGCCGGGCGTCGAGGGCGTCTATGTCCTGGGTGACGCCGCCAACATCACGGACGCCGGCGGGAACAAGCTGCCGCAGTTGGGGTCGGTAGCCCAGCAATCGGGCAAGTGGGCGGCGCGCAATATCTACGCGGACCTCACCGGCGGCGTGCGCGAGCCTTTCCGATATTGGGACAAGGGGTACATGGCCATGGTGGGCCGCGGAGCGGCGGTGGCTGAGCTGGGCCGCCAACGGCTGCACTTGCAGGGGCCGTTGGCCTTCGTTTCGTGGCTGGCGGTGCACCTGGCCCTGTTGCCCGGCTTCCAGCAGAAAGTCAGGGCGCTGTTTTCCTGGGCTAATGGCTACGTGACCCACAGCCCGTCCCAGGTGGTGGTCGGCAGGCCGGACTAGACCCCGTTACGCAGGCGTGGCCGACCCATGGCGATGGCGCCCATCCACCGCGTCAGTTCCTCCCGAAACTGACGAGCCGGCCCGCGGCAGTCCAGCCGGATGATTCGTAGCGGACGGCTGCCTCCGGTTCAACCACCATGTGCAGGTACTCGGCGCCGTGCAGGAACGCCTCCTCCGCCATGGCGGCGAACAGGCCCTGTTCGAAGGTCTCCTGCTCCGGCCCCTGCGGCAGTTCGGTGACCGCCACCGCCGCGAAATCGTCCCGGATTTGGATGCGTCCCTTGGCGACAGGGTGGTCAAATACGGTTATTTCGACGGCGTCAAAAGTCTCCATCGGTGCCAGGGCCACCTGGGAGTTTTCCGGCAGCACCACCGGTCCGTTAAGCTCGGCCGTCGGTGCCATGAGCAGCACCCGTTCGGCCACGGGTGCCAGGCCCCCTGGTGCATGGTCCCTTGCGGCAGCGGCAGCGGCGTCGGCGCAGAGCAGGGTGAGGCGCACTCCGGCCTTGGCTACGGCGTTGCTTGCAAGCTCCTCGGTGCCCGGTCCGGGCCAGCCGGCAACGTACTCCTGGCTTTCCGGGTCCTGCCCGGCGCCTGCCCCGAGGACGAATCCTGAATCAACGGGGCCTGCACTGCGTTCCTGCAGGTCCGCCCACGCAGGGACCCATCCGATAGCGGGCAGTTCGTGGTGGTCCGGCATGGGATTCTTCCTAACGTCCAGCACCGGTCTGCAGTGTCCGGTGCGGCTGGGCTGGGGCTTTTCTGTCAACGTATCCGATCGGCACGCGGGCCGCCAGCGGGGCCGGAGGGGCTTGGTCCCGGCCTGGCCGCAGCGGACGGCCTAAGGCAGGTGAGCGAAGGACATCCCTGCCGAGAGCAGCTTGTCCAAGGCCTGCTTGACGCCTTCTGCCGTTCCCCCATTGGGGTGGTTGCCGTGGCAGATGACCACGTCCCCCGCCCGCGCCCTTCCCACCTCCCTGGCAACGACTGCGGCGGGAAAGGTCGCGCCGCCGTCGCCATTGATGCTGAAGCCCACCGGCTTCACGCCCAACGCACCCAGGATGTCCGTGGCGACGTCGTCCAGGTAGGCGGTGCCAGGGCGGAAGTACTTGGGCCGCTTGCCGGTGATGTTCGCCAGGGCCTCATCGTTTGGCATGACCTCGTCGTAAACCTCCCCCGCGTTCCTGGTGCCCGGAATGCCGTAGGCCGTGTTGCCGTTGGTGGACAGCGGCTTGTGGGACGTTCCGTGGTTGGCGATCTCGAAGAGCGGGTCTGCTGCCAACTGCCGGGTGGTGGCGGGGTTGGCTGCGATCCACCGCGAGTTCAGGAAGAGCGTGGCCGGGATGTGGCGCTGGCGCAACGTGTCAAGAAGGGCCTGGTCGCAGCCGCTGCCGCCGGGGCCACCGCAAAAGTCCAAGGTCAGTGCGATGCCCTGCCCTGGTGGCATCCGGGTCAGGACGCCGGGAGCCTCCAGGCCCCAGTACCGGGCCTGGTGCTTTCCGAAGGTATCGACAACCTGGGCACGTGACAACACGGGAGCGGCCGACGGGTTGGGCGCCGGTTCGTCACCGTCCGGACCGGAGTGCAGGACCGTCGAGCTGAGGTCGCCTGCGCCGTCGTCGGGCGCGGGCAGGTCGGAGGAGGTTGCTTTCTGCTTCTGGTCCGGCTGCAGGCTGGGCACCGCGGCGGACATGGTCAGTACCGCCGCCAGTAAAACGGCCCTGCGGCCGGGACCTTTTCCGTCCTGGCTCAGGTGCCGCGGGACATGTGGTTCCACTTCTAGTTCCTGTTCCCTGGCTGTCCTGCGGGCCTGGTCCGGTCCCGCCGGCCCGGACATGCGGACGTGGCAGGTGCGGTGTGACTGCAGCCTGCGGGGATGGCAGCGTCGAAGGCCATGGCGCGCGCAACAGCAGCCTGGGAGCGGGGGGTCATACCGGGAGGATACCTTGCCTGGCTTGCTGTTTCCTGAACTCCGCACGGCGTCGGAGCGGCGGCCGGCCGAAATGGCGCTTAACCAGCGAAAAACCCCGGAAACCCCTGAAAACAGGGGCTGTCCGGGGTTTATCCCGAGCTTCCTATCAGAATCGAACTGATGACCTTTTCATTACGAGTGAAACGCTCTACCGACTGAGCTAAGGAAGCACCGCATGAAAATCCCCGGCGGAACCGGGCGCTTCATGCAAGAGTCAACTGTAATAGAGTCCCCTCGCCCCGGTCAAAATGGGGCGGACGGAAGCTGCGGGAGCAGTCAGCAGACCGTGTTGTCGGCCGGCAGCTTGCCGCCCACCAGGTAATTGTCCACCGAGTCCTCAAGGCAGCTGTTGGCCCGGCCGTAGGCGGTGTGCCCTTCACCGCGCCAGGTCAGCAGTGAGGCGTTCCCCAACTGCTTGCGCAATGACGCGGCCCAGCCGACGGGGGTGGCGGGATCGCCGGTGGTTCCGATGACCACGATGGGGGAGTCGCCGCTGTATTCCACCGGCGCAGGCGTACGGACGTTCTTGTAGGGCCAGTCGGCGCAGGTGGTGCCGCCGTAGGCAAAGAAGTAGCCCATGGTGGGGGAGTCCTGTTCGAGCCGCTTCTCCTCCGCCCGCATGCCCGCGGCATCCGAAACCATGGGGTAGTCGAGGCAGTTGATTGCGTTGAAGGCGAAGGTGGAATTGGACGTGTACGAACCGTCGGAGGCACGGTCGGCGCCGAGGTCGGCAAGCCTGAGCATGAGGCTTACATCGCCGGACATGGCCGCCTCAAGGGCTTGGGTGAGTGCGGGCCAGCTTTGGTCGTTGTACAGCGGGGTGATCAGGCCGCTGACGAATGTGGTTGCATTGACCAGCCGCCCGTCCTTCGCCGTTCGTGGCGTCTCCTGGATGGAGTTGATGAGGTCCCGGATCTGTTTCACGCCGGAGTCGGCGTCGCCGCTGAGCGGGCACTTCCCTTGCTTCTGGCAGCTCGCAACGTAGGTGTGGAGTGCCTTTTCGAAAGCCTTGGCCTGGCCGCTGGTGAGCTCTTCGTTGCTGATGGAGGGGTCAAGGGCTCCATCAAGGACCATGCGGCCCACGTTGTCCGGGAACAGGGAGGCGTAGGTGGATCCCAGGAACGTGCCGTAGGAGTACCCCAGGTAGTTCAGCTTGGTGTCGTTTACGACGGCCCGCAGGACGTCCATGTCCTTCGCGGCGCTGACGGTGTCGATATGGGCCATGACGGGGCCCGTTTGCGCCGCACACTGCGAGGCGATTGCCTTGTTGTCCGCAAGGGCCGCCTGCAGCCCGGAATCGGTGTCAAGGGCGTAGATCTTGGCCCGGTAGGCGTCGCGTTCGGCGTCCGACATGCAGGTGACCGGGGCCGAGCGCTTCACGCCGCGCGGATCGAAGCCGACAAGGTCGTAGGAGTTTCGGACTGCGGCCGAAAAATGCGTTCCGGCGGCGTCCTTGACGAAGTCGTAGCCGGACGCGCCCGGGCCGCCCGGGTTGACCAGCAGGCTGCCGGTCTTCTTGCCCGTGCTCGGCGCCCGCAAAGCGGCCAACTGGATGGTCTCGCCGCCAGGATTGGCGTAATCCACGGGCACGGTCACTTTGGCGCACTGGAACTCCCCTTCGCACGGTTGCCAAACGACTTCCTGCGAGTAGAACTTCTCCAGCCCGGCCGGAGCGGACGCCACGATGGACGGATCAGCCTTGGCGGTGGCCGCCTCCTGCGGGTTCCTGTCGCCGCCGTTGAGGAGGCTGCACGAGGCCAGGACCATGGCCAGGACCATGGCACCCGCAGCGCGGACGGCGACCGCCAGGGACCTGTGGCGTGCGGGCAGGGAGCGGGCAGTCATCGGGTCTCCTTGGAAGGCTGGATCAGGCTGGCCGCCATGGACTCTATGGTCAGCAGCGGGGCCACATTGGTAGTGGTGATGCGTTCGCGGGCTTTGTTGATGGCGTCCATGCGGGCCAGCGTGGCTTCCGGGGTGGTGTGGGCTGCGAACTCCTCCAGCTCACCCCTCAGCTCAACGTTGACCAGTTCCACGGCGTTCCCCAGCTGGATGACCAGCACATCCCGGTAAAAGGACAGCAGGTCGGTGAGCGTACGGTCCAGGGAGTCGGTGATGGACCTCTTGGCGCGGCGTTTCTGGTCGTCTTCGAGCTGCTTCACCTGGCTGCGCATTGCTGGCGGCAGGGTGCCGGACTCCGGTGCTCCAAGCGTAGCAAGGAGGCTGGCCTTCTCCGCGGCGTCGCGCTCCTCATTGGAGCTGTTTGCCTCTGCCGTGGCGATCTTGACCAGTTTGTCCGCCATCATGACGGCGGCCGTTACGCCGCGCAGTCCCAGCGGAAAACGGACGGTTTCCAGGCGGCGTTCCCTTGCGGCAGGATCCCTGGCCAGCCGGCGGGCAATCCCCACGTGGCTTTGCGCCGTGCGGGCTGCCTGTTCCGCGAGGGCCGGGTCTACGCCGTCCCGCCGGACCAGCAGCGCTGCCACGTCCGAGGCCGGCGGCAAGCGGAGGGCCACGCTGCGGCAGCGGGAGCGGATGGTGACCAGGACGTCGGCAGGCGAGGGCGCACACAGCATCCACACGGTGCGCGGCGTCGGCTCCTCGATGGCCTTGAGCAGCACATTCGTGGTCCGTTCGGCCATCCGGTCGGCATCCTCCACGACGATGATCCGCCAGCGGCCCGACGACGGCCGGTTGCCCGCCGTCGCTACGAGCTCACGGGCCTCGTCTATGGTGATGGTGACTTTTTCAGTGCGCACAAAAGTCACATCGGAATGGGTTTCGCCCAAAATCGTGTGGCATGCCTGGCACTGTCCGCACCCTCGAAGGCCCACGTCTTCCTGGTCGCAGTTCAACGCGGCAGCGAACGCCTTGGCGGCGTTGGAACGGCCGGACCCCGGCGGCCCGGTGAACAGCCAGGCGTGGGTCAGGCCTTCGCCGCCCGCGGCCTGGCGCAGTTGTTCGACGACGGCGGGCTGGCCCTGGAGGTCATCCCAAACGGTCACGAGCCACCACCGCCGGAGGGTGTTCCCGGCGCCGGCACCGGCACCGCCTCCTCCGCCGCCGGCCCCTGCACTGCATCCAGCAGGGTGTCCACCCGGGCGAGGATCCGCCCGGCCAACTCGTCAACGGGGAGGCGGGCCGGGAGGACCAGGTAGGACCCGGGCCGGACGGCTGCCAGATCGAGGAATGCGTCCCGGATGCGGGTGTGGAACTCGTCGGCTTCGGATTCCAGCCGGTCCTCGGTTGCCTGGCCCGCGGTCCGCCGGCGGCGCCCCAGGTCCGGGTCGACGTCCAGCAGGACAGTCAGGTGCGGCTGGAGGCCAGAGGTGGCCCACTCGTTAAGGGTACGCACGGCGTCCTGGCCCAGGTTTCGGCCTGCCCCCTGGTAGGCCACGGAAGAGTCGATGTAGCGGTCGGTCAGCACCATCTCGCCGCGCGCAAGGGCAGGGCGGATCACCTGGGTGGCGTGCGCGGCACGGGAAGCCGCAAAGATCAGGGCCTCTGTATGGGCGTCGATCTCGCCGTTTCCGTGGTCCAGCACCAGTGACCGGAGCTTTTCGCCGACCGGGGTGCCCCCGGGTTCGCGGGTACGGAGCACGGTATAACCGCGGGCTTCCAGTGCCTCCGCCAGCCGGGCCGCCTGGGTGGACTTGCCGGCACCATCGCCACCTTCGAATGCGATGAATACGCCGGCCCTCTGTTTGTTCACTACTCAAGCCTACCGAGGCGTGGCGACAATCCCGGCTTCCGGAGACCTCCTGTGCAGGAGCAGTGGACGGACCGGCGTCCACAAAACGACACTGCTTTCCGGCCCGATTGGCTGGAACAGTACCCTTTGACCATGAGTCTTTCCGAGCACCAGGCCGCGTCCCTTACACCCGAGACCGTGGTGGTGGCGGCCGGACGCCCGCCGAGGGAAAGGGACCAGCCGGTCAACCCTCCCATCACCCTTTCGTCCACCTACTTTGGGACCGGCCCGCTCGGTGATGGCGACCGGGGCTACGGCCGGTACTCCAACCCCACCTGGGACCCCTTCGAGGAGGCACTCGGCCAGCTTGAGGGAGCGGCGCTTCCCGGGCTGCTCTACGCATCCGGACTGGCCGCGGTCAGCTCTGCGCTGTCCCTGATTCCGGCCGGCGGGGTGCTGGTCATGCCCAACCACAGCTACTCGGGCTCGCTGGTGATGGCCTCCGAACTCGCCCAAAAGGGCTTCATTGAACTCCGGACCGTGGACATTGCCGATACCGGCGCGGTCCAGGACGCCCTTGCACCCCAGGGTCCGGCCGCCAAAGCCGCTTCCATGCTGTGGCTGGAGAGCCCCACCAACCCCATGCTCGGCATCGCGGACATGGCCGCCGTCGCTGAAGCCGCCCACGCCGCCGGGGCGATCGTGGTCACCGATAACACGTTCTCTACGCCCCTGGTGCAACAGCCCCTGCTGCTCGGATCCGACGTCGTCCTCCATTCGGTGACCAAATACCTCGCCGGGCACTCCGACGTCGTCCTTGGCGCGCTGGTCACGTCCAACCCGGACATCCGCGCTGAACTGCTGCACCACCGCATCATCCACGGCGGCATCGCCGGCCCCTTCGAGGCGTGGCTCGCACTCCGTGGCCTGCGGACGCTCGCGCTGCGCGTGGAGCGGTCGCAGGAATCAGCCATGGTCCTCGCGGGCCGCCTCGCAGGGCACCCCGCCGTCGAGTCCATCCGGTTCCCCGGGCTCGACACCGATCCGGGGCACATCCGCGCGAAGGCGCAAATGAAGGGGTTTGGGTCCATTATCTGCATCCAGGTGGCCCCCGCGGCGGGCCTCAGCGGCGCCGACGCCGCGGACAAACTCGTGCGGGCCCTTGGCCTCTGGCTGCCCGCCACGTCCCTGGGCGGCGTCGAGTCCCTCATTGAACGCCGGCGCCGGCACTCGGCTGAACCCGCCAGCGTCCCGGAGAACCTGGTGCGGCTGAGCGTCGGGGTGGAGGGCGTCGAGGACCTCTGGGCTGACCTGAAGCAGGCGCTGGACACGCTGGGCGGCTAGGCTGGGTCTGTGGACGGTCGACTAATCATCAGTTACGTAGAGCAGGCAGTGTTCTTCATCCTTGGCCTGGTGGCTTTGGGTCTTGAGCTGTGGGCGTTCGTGGACTGTGCCCGGCACCGGCCCAACGCCTTCGAAGCCACTGGAAAACGGACCAAGACCTTTTGGCTGGCCTTGACCGGCGGCTCGGCCCTGATCGGCGTGATTTCGTTGTTCGGTTCCGGCGGGGGCCTCTTCAGCACGCTGGGCCTGTTCGGCCTGGCCGCGGTGGTCGCCGCCTCCGTCTACCTCGCGGATGTCCGCCCCGCCGTGAAGGACGCCGGCCGCGGCGGCAGCCGCAACATGGGCCCCTACGGCCCGTGGTGACCAGGCGCCACAGCGTCCCAGTCCACCGTTAGTTCCCCCAGGCGCCATCTGCCGGGACCGTCCTGGACCGGCCACCCGGCGTCGCGCAAACCTCGGCACATGCCCACCCAGCGCTGCCTGTTGCCAAATGAAGCAAGCGGCGCACTTCCAAACCATGCCTTGTCCATGGCCCGCATAAAGTCGTGAACACGTTCACCGGGGACATTACGGTGGATCAGCGCCTTGGGCAGCCGCTCAGCCACGTCCGAGGGCAGCCCGAAACTGCCGAAACGGACCGAAATGCCAAGGGACAGGGGGCGCTCCCGGTCCAGCGCCACCCACGTGACGCGACGTCCGATCTCGTCGCACGTGCCGTCCACGAACAAGCCGCCGGGGGACAACCGGTCCTGCACCAGCCGCCAAATGCCCGGTACATCCGCCTCTTCGTACTGCCGCAGGACATTGAAGGCGCGGACCAGCACGGGGCGCCCCGGGACGGGCAGTTCGAAGCCGCCCACCTGGAATGTCAGGCCGGGACGCTGCAGCGGAAGCGCCGCCCGGACGCGGTCGGGCTCAATTTCGATCCCGCAGACCCGCACGTCCGGCCTGATAACGGCGAGCCGTTCGTAAAGTTCGACGGCGGTGGCCGGCGTTGCGCCATACCCCAGGTCGACCACCAGCGGGTCCGCCGCGGACCGGAGGCGCCAGGCCTGCGGTCCCGTCAGCCACCGGTCAACCCGGCGCATCCGGTTCGGGTTGGTGGTGCCGCGGGTCACGTTGCCCACGGGGCGGCCCTTCGCGGCCGCGGACGTCCGTCCGGAAAGTTGCGGGGCGTCCACCCGCTCAGCCTTTTGAACCACCGCCCAACCCTATCGCCCGGCGCCGGTGTCCCGCCCATCCCGGCCCCGCGGGATCCTTGTAACGCTGGGCGGGGGGCAACACCGCTCAGCTAGGATGAAAATCATGACTTACAAGCTGATCCTGCTGCGCCACGGCCACAGCGAATGGAACGCCAAGAACCTGTTCACCGGCTGGGTGGACGTTGACCTGAACGACCAGGGCCGCGCGGAAGCAGCTCGCGGCGGCGAACTGCTGGTGGAAAACAACATCCTCCCGGATGTGCTCTACACCTCCCTGCTGAAGCGGGCCATCAACACCGCAAACATCGCCCTGGACAAGGCCGACCGCGGCTGGATTCCGGTCAAGCGCGACTGGCGGCTGAACGAACGCCACTACGGTGCGCTGCAGGGCAAGGACAAGGCCCAGACCCTCGCCGAGTTCGGCGAAGAGCAGTTCATGGAGTGGCGCCGCTCCTACGACACCCCGCCGCCGCCCCTGGACGACAACAGCGAATTCAGCCAGGCCCACGACCCCCGCTACGCGGACCTTGGCGACGCCCTGCCGCGCACCGAGTGCCTGAAGGACGTCCTGGTACGTCTCCTGCCCTACTGGGAATCGGACATCAAGGAAGACCTCAAGGCCGGCAAGACCGTCCTGGTCACGGCCCACGGCAACTCGCTCCGCGCGCTGGTCAAGCACCTGGACGGCATCAGCGATGAAGCCATCGCCGGCCTGAACATCCCGACGGGCATCCCGCTGGTCTACGAACTGGATGAGAACTTCCAGCCGATCAAGCCCGGCGGCACCTACCTTGACCCCGAGGCGGCCGAGCAGGCCATCCTGGCAGTAGCCAACCAGGGCAAGAAATAGGGCATTAGCCGCGAACGACGGCGGGCCGGCCACCTGGGTGGCCAGCCCGCCGTCGTTATCAGCAGTGTTTAGCTGTGCTCGGTGGCGTTCGGCTGCCACGCTCCGGTCACGAGGTAGGTGACCTTCTGGGCCACGGAAACGCCGTGGTCCGCGAAGCGTTCGAAGTAGCGGCTGGCGAGCGCAACGTCCACCGTGGTGGCGGGGGACTCGGTCCACTCGGGAGCAGCGATGGCCTTGAAGACGCTCAGGTGAAGGTCGTTGATGGCAGTGTTCGCCTTGAGGATGTCCCTGGCCACCTCGAGGTCGCGGCTCTCCAGCAGGACCGTCAGCTTGTCGGCGATTTCCTGGTCCAGTTCGGCCATCCGGTTGAAGGTCTCCGTCATGGACGCGGGAATCACGGTGGAGGGGTACCGGAGGCGGGCCAGCTGGGCGATATGCCGTGCCAGGTCACCCATCCGCTCCAGGGATGCGCTCATCCGGAGGGACCCTACGATCATGCGCAGGTCGCTGGCGACGGGACCCTGCAGCGCCAGGATGTCGATCGCGCGCTCATCCAGGCTGTTCTGGAGGAAGTCAATGCGTGCGTCCGCAGCGATGACGTCCTGGGCGAGGTCCACGTCCGCTACCTGGAATGAGGTAGTGGCCTTTTCGATCGCTTCGCTGACCAGGCGGGAGATCTCCACCAGCTGGTCACCAACCTGGGTGAGTTCTTCCTGAAAAACCTTACGCACGTGGGCGTCCTTTCCTTGGAACTCCCGCCGGCCGCTGCAGGGCAGCAGGAATCGTATCGCCGTTGGGCGCTCTGACCTCTAACTTTGTCATCGCCCGGTAAACGATTATGCCCACACAGGTGAACGTTAGTTGAACCTACGCCGTAACTGGCCGGAGTCGGCAGGAGGCGACAGGCAAGAGCATAAAGTGGACCTGTGGATCCTATTCTCATTGGTCTGGTTGCCGGCCTTATCGGCCTGGCGCTTGGCACGTTCGGCGTGCTTGCCTACCGGGTCAGCGAGAAACAGCGTGAACTGCTGGATGTCGATGCCGGGGAGCTCGCCTTGCCGGCCGGCGCCGCGGAGGTGCTCGCCGTCGTCGGCCGCGCTTTTGTAGTGCTCGACGACGTCGACGGCGTGGTCCGTGCCAGCCCCGCAGCCTACGCGTACGGCCTGGTCCGCGGGCACACCGTAGTGCACAAGGAACTCCTGGACATGACTGCAGGGGTCCGGCGGGACGGCGTCATCCTGGAAAAGCAGCTCGAGCTTCCGCGCGGGCCGCTGGGGCAGGGAACCATTATCGTCCAGGTGCGGGCGGCCATGTTGGGTGAGGAATACATCCTGCTCCTTGCCGATGACCGGACTGAAATCACGCGGACCGAAGAGATCCGCAATGACTTCGTTGCCAACGTCTCGCACGAACTGAAAACCCCCGTGGGCGCCATCTCCCTGCTGGCTGAGGCGCTGGAGTCCTCCGCCGATGACGAAGAAGCCGTGCGCCGCTTCGCCAAGCGCATGCACAAGGAGTCAGCCCGCCTGGCCGCGCTGGTCCAGGACATCATTGAACTTTCCCGCCTCCAGGGTGCCAGCGTGACACAGCAGGGCGGTCCCGTCGACATCAACGCGGTGATCGCGGAGGCCGTGGACCGCTCGCAGCTTCCCGCCGAAAGCAAGAACATCAGCATCGTGGTCGGCGGCCGGACGGAGGGGAAGGTGTTCGGGGACCAGGACCTTTTGGTCACGGCGCTGCGGAACCTCATCGACAATGCCATCCGCTATTCCCCGCCCAACACCCGTGTTGGCATCGGCGTTCGCTCCAGGGACGGCCTGGTGTCCATTTCCGTCACCGACCAGGGGGACGGGTTGTCGCCGGAGGACCAGGAGCGCGTCTTCGAGCGCTTCTACCGGGTTGACGCCGCCCGCTCCCGCCAGACGGGCGGTACCGGGCTTGGCCTGAGCATCGTCAAGCACGTGGCGTCGAACCACGGCGGCGAAGTGACGCTGTGGTCCCAGCCAGGCCAGGGGTCGACCTTCACCCTTCGGCTGCCCGAGATGGAAGGGCAGGACGGCGACGCCGGGCCGTCCAGTTCCGTCCGGCCGGCACTGCCGCCCGCCCAGGGGACGCCCGGGGCCACTCTTACCCAAGTACCACGCGCCGCCGGCGCAACAGAACGAGGAGCTAGCGCTTGAGCAGGATTTTGATTGTTGAGGACGAGGAATCGTTCAGCGATCCCTTGTCCTATTTGCTGGGCAAAGAGGGATTCGAGGTTGAGGTGGTGGACAACGGGCTGGACGCCATCACCGAATTCGACCGCAACGGCGCCGACCTGGTGCTGCTGGACCTGCAGCTCCCCGGGCTTTCCGGTACGGAGGTATGCCGCCAGCTCCGGCAGCGCTCCACCGTTCCCGTGATCATGCTGACCGCCAAGGACTCGGAAATCGACAAAGTGGTTGGCCTGGAGCTTGGCGCGGACGACTACGTCACCAAGCCCTACTCATCCCGGGAGCTGGTGGCCCGTGTCCGGGCCGTCCTGCGTCGCCAGGGCGAGCCGGAAGAACTGATCTCCGCCACGGTCCAGGCCGGGCCTGTCCGGATGGACATCGAACGGCACGTGGTAAGCGTGGACGGCGAACAGGTCCTGCTTCCGTTGAAGGAGTTCGAACTGCTTGAGATGCTCCTCCGCAACTCCGGCCGGGTGCTCACCCGCGGCCAGCTGATCGACCGGGTGTGGGGCTCCGACTACGTTGGCGACACCAAGACCCTGGACGTCCACGTGAAGCGCCTCCGTGGAAAGATCGAACCGGATCCTTCTGCCCCGCGCTATCTGGTGACCGTGCGCGGCCTCGGGTACAAGTTCGAGCCGTAGGCCCGAAGACACCGCAAAAAAGGGAGGAGCCCCTTGGGGCTCCTCCCTTTTTGTGTTTGTTTGTTCGAGCGTTCGCCTTAGCGGCTGGTGGCAGTCGCCGTTGCCGAGGTGCTGGAGGTCGCGGAGGCGGAGGAAGTTGCGCCCGCGCTGGCCGACGAAGAGGACGACGGCGTGGACGTCGCCGACGGGCTGGGGGTGGGGACGTAGTCCTTGTACTCCTGCAGGGTGGCGTCCAGGACCGGAACCTTGACCGTGCTGTTGACGTTGGTGCCGTTCTCGCTGATCTTGACGTCCACCAGGGAACCCGGCTTGCCGCCGGTGGTGCTGAGGATGGCCTCATCCGACTTTTCGTTCAGCAGGGTGTAGGAGTTGGCCTTCACCGGAACCTCGG
Organism: Pseudarthrobacter niigatensis; assembly: GCF_030812615.1. Taxonomy (NCBI): domain Bacteria; kingdom Bacillati; phylum Actinomycetota; class Actinomycetes; order Micrococcales; family Micrococcaceae; genus Pseudarthrobacter; species Pseudarthrobacter niigatensis. Next base: position 102,102 of record NZ_JAUSTB010000013.1, read on the forward strand.
TCTGTGAGCCCTTTGCGCCGTTGACGGTGAGCTTCACATCCTTGGAGGAGGAGTTGTAAACGGCACCGATCAGGCGGCCGGGCTCGTCCTCGCCGGTGGAAACAATAAGGATGTTCCGCAGCTGCAGCGGACCGAGGTCCGCGCGGATGCCGTCCGAGGCGGAGTACTGATGGCTGGTCTGCTGGGGCGTGATGTAACCGCAGCCCGCGGTCAGCAGGCTGGCGCCAAGGGCAGCAGCCGTCAGTGCCAGTTTGCCGCGCTGGGCCCGGTTCATCGCAGTGGAACGCACGTCACGTACTCCTCGAGAAATTTGAAGTCTTTTTCAGCCATAGCCTATCCGCAAAGAGGGGCAAACGAGGATTCGGCGGTGTCACATCCCCCGCGTGAGCGCTCACCGCATGCACTAATCTGCGCATCCGTCAAGGGGGTGAAGGGGTTCGATTGGGCCGTTTTCCCGCGTATTTTCGCGGTTGGGAGCCCTTTCTCCGGCCGGTCATATGCCTGAATCGTGATAAACTGGTCTGCGGGAAAGGGGAAATGTCCACATGGTATTTGAGGTCGGCGAGACAGTAGTTTACCCTCACCACGGTGCTGCGAAGATTGAAGAAATCAAGATGCGCACCATCAAGGGCGAAGAGAAGATGTATCTCAAGCTCAAGGTGGCTCAGGGTGATCTGACCATTGAAGTTCCAGCAGAGAACGTTGACCTTGTTGGGGTCCGGGACGTAGTGGGCAAGGAAGGCCTGGAGCACGTGTTCGATGTGCTCCGTGCCGAGTTCACGGAGGAACCCACCAACTGGTCACGCAGGTACAAGGCAAATCTGGAGAAGCTTGCTTCCGGTGACGTCATCAAGGTGGCAGAGGTTGTTCGCGACCTGTGGCGCCGGGATCACGACCGGGGCCTTTCCGCAGGCGAGAAGCGAATGCTGGCCAAGGCCCGCCAGATTCTGATTTCAGAATTGGCGCTGGCTGAGAAGACCGACGAGGAGAAGGCGGCAAGCGTTCTCGACGAGGTCCTGGCTTCCTAAAGAATTTAGCCCCGGCTGCACGCGCGTGCAGCCGGGGCTTTTTTGGGCCCACCCCGCGGTGTCCCAAGCATCCAAGCCATGGTGCGGCGTCGTAGGCTAGTCCGCATGAGTGAATCACCCACGCGCCTGGTCACAGCAGTCATCGTGGTTGCCGCAGGTTCCGGGCAACGCCTTGGCTACGGCATGCCCAAGGCGGCAGTGCCGCTCGGCGGAGAGCCGATCCTGATGCATGCCCTGCGCGGCATTGTTGCTTCGGGCGTGGCCAGCCAAGTGTGCGTGGCATTGCCTCCCGGCGACGAAGGACTGCGCCGGCTGTGCGACGACTTCCGGGAGGAACTTGCGGACGGCGGCCCCCTCCTGACGGTCGTTGACGGCGGATCCACCAGGGCTGAGTCCGTCCGCGCCGGAATTGCAGCGCTGATGGAAGGCATCGAGGCCGTCCTCGTCCACGACGCCGCCCGTGCCCTGACACCCGAATCCGTTTTCCACCGCGTCTGCGATTCCCTGGTCGCCGGCGCCGCGGCAGTTATTCCCGTGGTCCCGGTCGTGGACACGGTCAAGATGGTGGCGGCTACCACCGGCGGCGACGCCGCGGTTGCCCCCGAGCTTGTCACCGGGACTGCCCGTCGCGAGGAACTGCGGGCGGTGCAGACCCCGCAAGGCTTCACCCTCGGCACGCTGCTGCGAGCGCACGAAGCTGCCCAGGCCCTGGACCAGCAGCAGGCAGCGGCCGTCACCGACGACGCCATGCTCGTGGAAATGCTGGGCACTGCGGTGCACGCCGTCCGCGGGTCGACGCAATCCCTGAAAATCACCACACCCCTTGACCTCATCTTCGCCGAAGGCCTCCTCGAGGGTCCGCTCGGTGCCCGGTGGGTGGAGGGATGAGCCCGGACACCGTCCTGCCCCGCACCGGTGTGGGTATCGACGTCCACGCGTATGCCCCCGAGGATTCTCCGCGCCCGCTGTGGCTCGGTGGCCTGCTCTGGCCCGGCGAACGCGGCCTCGCCGGGCATTCTGACGGCGACGCCGTGGCCCACGCAGCAGCGGACGCCCTGTTTTCGGCTGCCGGCATCGGCGACCTTGGTACCCACTTCGGGACGGACCGCCCGGAATTCGCCGGTGCGTCCGGTGCCACGCTCCTCGCCGAGGCCGCACGGATCGTCCGGGCTGCCGGATTCGAGATCGGCAACGTCGCCGTGCAGTTCGTAGCCAACCGGCCCAAATTCGGCCCCCGGCGGGAAGAGTCGCAAAGGGTCCTGAGCGAGGCGGCAGGCGCCCATGTAGGCGTCACGGCAACCACCAGTGACGGCCTGGGATTCACCGGGCGCGGCGAGGGCGTCTCCGCCGTAGCCACCGCCCTGGTGTACCCGCAGCCCGCTGCGCCCATCAGCTAGTCTGGAGCGGTGACCCTGCGCTTCTATGACACCGCCTCCGCCGACGTCCGGAATTTCGTCCCCCTCGTCGAGGGCAAGGTCAGCCTCTACTACTGCGGTGCGACTGTCCAGGGGATGCCGCACGTGGGCCACATCCGTTCCGCCATCGCTTTCGACCAGCTCACCCGCTGGCTGCAGTACCGGGGGCTGCGCGTCACGGTTGTCCGCAACGTGACGGACATCGACGACAAGATCCTCGCCAAGTCCGAGGCCTCCTTTGACCCGGACTTCAGCCCCGAGCCGGGCGAGGTGGCCCGTGAGGAATGGTGGGCCCTGGCCTATCGCTACGAGCAGGAATTCCTGAAGGCCTACGACGCTCTGGGAGTCTCCCGCCCCACGTACGAGCCCCGCGCCACCGGACATATTCCCGAGATGCATGCCCTCATCCAGCAGCTCATCGACCGCGGCCACGCCTACCCCGCGTTGGACGACTCAGGCGACGTGTACTTCGATGTCCGCTCCTGGGACAAGTACGGCGCCCTGACCCGGCAGAACATCGACGACATGCAGGCAGCGCCCGACGCCGATCCCCGCGGCAAGAAGGACCCGCGCGACTTTGCGCTGTGGAAGGGTTCCAAAGAAGGGGAGCCCGCTACCGCCAGCTGGTCCTCGCCCTGGGGTGCCGGACGGCCGGGCTGGCACCTCGAGTGCTCCGCCATGGTGACCAAGTACCTCGGTGCCGCCTTCGACATCCACGGCGGGGGACTGGACCTCCGTTTCCCGCACCACGAAAACGAAATGGCGCAGTCGCAGGCAGCCGGACACCCGTTCGCCAACTTCTGGATGCACAACGGCATGGTGACGTACCAGGGCGAAAAGATGTCCAAGTCCATCGGCAACACCATCAGCCCGGCCGAAATGCTCGAACTCGCCCCACCGCGGGTGGTGCGCTACTACCTTGGCCAGGCGCACTACCGGTCCATCCTCGACTACCGTCCTACGTCCCTCCAGGAGGCAGCGGCCGCCGTCGAACGCATCGACGGATTCCTGGCCAAGGCTGCGGCCCGCTTCGGCGGGAATGCGGGCCCTATCGACGACGGCAGCCACGGCTCCTCATCGGCGAATGTCCAGGCATTCCAGGAGGCCATGGATGATGACCTCAACGTCCCGCGCGCCTTGGCCGCCCTGCACGAGACGGTCAGGGCGGGCAACACTGCACTCGCCGACGGGGATGATGACGGCGCCCGGAGCGCCATGCATGCCGTCGTCTTGATGACCGATGTCCTGGGGCTCAACGCCGTCGCAGGCTCTGAAAAGGCCAGCACGCGTGAGGCCGAAGCGCTCGACGTCCTGGTCGAGGCGCAGCTCTCGGCCCGGGCGGCTGCCCGCGCGGACAAGGACTGGGCGAAGTCCGACGCCATCCGGGACACCCTCAACCAGGCAGGCGTCCTGGTGGAGGACGGCCCGGACGGTGCCACCTGGAGCCTCAAGCGGGACTGAACAGGGCCGCTGTCCCCGATTTTTTTCGGGTCAGTAGACTGGTATGCAGATTCAGTCAGCACAATCAAGGGTGGGACATCATGGCCAACAATGGTCGCCGATCGGTTAAAGCGAAGAAGGGCCCAACCGTCGGAACCGGTGGCCATGGCCGCAAGGCCCTCGAGGGCAAGGGCCCCACGCCCAAGGCCGAGGACCGCGTGTACCACAAAGCGCACAAGGCCCGGCAGCTTGCCGAACGGTCTGCAGCGAAGCGGGGGACCGGTGCCCGCAGCGCCGGCGCTGCCAAGTCCGGCCCCAAGGGACGTGCCACCGAGGAAGTGGTTACCGGACGCAACTCCGTAGTCGAGGCGCTCCGTGCCGGAATTCCGGCGAAGGCCCTCCACGTTGCCATTCGCATCGAGATGGACGACCGGGTCAAGGAGTCCCTGAAGCTCGCGGCCGAACGGGGCATCCCGCTGCTGGAAACCGGCAAACCTGAACTGGACCGGATGACGGACGACGCCGTCCACCAGGGCCTGGTCCTGCAGATCCCGCCCTACGAGTACCTGGACGCCTACGAGCTCGCCGAGGAAACCGTGGACAAGTGGAAGAAGGGGCACATCTCCAACGCGCCGCTCTTCGTTGCCCTTGACGGCATTACCGACCCCCGGAACCTGGGTGCGATCATCCGCTCCGTCTCCGCCTTCAGCGGCCATGGCGTCGTGGTGCCCGAGCGCCGCTCCGTGGGCGTGACCGCCTCGGCATGGAAGACCAGTGCCGGTGCCGCCGTCCGTGTGCCCGTGGCCCGCGCCTCCAACCTGAACAACGCGCTGAAGCAGTTCAAGAACATGGGCATCTATGTCCTCGGGCTCGACGGCGACGGCGACGTTTCGCTGCCTGACCTCACGCTGGCGACCGAACCCGTGTGCATCGTGGTGGGCTCCGAAGGAAAGGGTTTGAGCCGGCTGGTCCGGGAAAACTGCGACCAGATCGTCTCCATCCCCATCGATTCCGCCATGGAGTCCTTGAACGCCTCAATGGCCGTGGGCATCTCGCTGTACGAGGTCTCCCGCCAGCGCTCCGCAGGATAGCTCCGCCTGCCCGTAACCTGCGGACGGATTCCCCGCGCCGCAGGGGCATACGGGCAGGCCAAGTGCCGCTGGCCGCTACTATTTAGGTGATGGTCATGCCGCTTTTCGACACTGCTTCCACCATGGACGCCTCCTCGGCTGTTCCCCTCGGTGTCAGCGTCCCGCGCGCTGATTCCGGCGGTACCCGGCACCACGCCGGCGGACGCGCCAACATTGCCTGCTTCGCCCCCGGCGTCGCCAGCCTGGACATCGCCTACTGCCCTCCCGGCGGCCAGTGGCGGACCCAGACCCTGCCCAACGTCACCAAGGGAGTCCACCACGGTATCGTGGAGGACCTGCCGTACGGATCGCGCTACGGCTTCCGCCCGACGTCGGACGGCCAGGCTTTGCCGCCGGAGCTTCCGGCAGAAAATGGCTCCGCCCGCCAGCCCCTGCTGCTGGACCCGTACGGCAGGGGAGTGGACCAGGGCGAGGGCTTCCTCACCAGCGTCCGCACCGCTCTCGACTTCGACTGGGAATCTGACGAACGGCTGCGTCTTCCCTGGCGCAACACCATCGTCTACGAGGCGCATGTCCGTGGCCAGAGCATGCTCCATCCTGACGTACCCGAAGAGCTGCGGGGGACCTATGCCGGCCTGGCCCACCCCGCCGTCGTAGAGCACCTCACCGGCCTGGGCGTTACGTCCGTCCAGCTCCTGCCCGTCCACTTCCACATCGATGAGCCACACCTGCAGGACCTGGGGCTCAGCAACTACTGGGGGTACAACACCGCCGCCTTCTTCGCCCCGCACCCCGGCTACGCCACCCGAGCCGCGCAGGAAGCGGGCCCGCAGGCGGTCCAGGACGAGTTCAAGGCCATGGTGAAGGCACTTCACGCCGCCGGGCTGGAAGTCATCCTCGATGTCGTCTACAACCACACGGCCGAGGGCACGGCGGACGGCCCCGTCCTGAGCTTCCGCGGCCTCGGTGAAGACACGTACTACCGCGTGGACGGCAGCGGCAAGTACATTGACACCACTGGCTGCGGCAACACCCTCAACTTCGGGGACCAGCATGTAGTCCAGCTGGTGCTTGACTCCCTCCGCTACTGGGTGGACGAATTCCACATCGACGGCTTCCGGTTCGACCTCGCAGTCACGCTCTGCCGCAACGCCGCAAACGAATTCGACCCCCACCACCCCTTCCTCACGGCCGTGGCCGCCGATCCCGTCCTGGCCGAGGTCAAGCTGATCGCCGAACCCTGGGACATTGGCTACGGCGGCTGGCAGACCGGCCGGTTCCCGCGCGGGTGGGTGGACTGGAATGACCACTTCCGCGACGCCGTCCGGACGTTCTGGCTGGCCGACCGGGCAGCCATCGATTCCGGCGGGCACGGCGGGACGATGGCAAAGCTTGCCGACGCCCTGTCCGGTTCCGCGGGCCTCTTCCAGGCCTCCGGCCGTTCGCGCCTGGCGTCGGTCAATTTCGTCACCGCCCATGACGGCTTCACCATGAACGACCTCGTGTCCTTCGACCGGAAGCACAACGAGGCCAACGGTGAAGAAAACCGGGACGGGCACGGGGATAACCGCAGCTACAACCACGGCGTTGAGGGCCCCACAGAGAACAGCGCAATCCTGGCACAGCGCGCCCAGTCGCGGCGCAACCTGATGGCGTCGCTGATGGTCTCGCTCGGCGTCCCAATGATCACTGCCGGGGATGAGCTGGCACGGACCCAGCACGGCAACAACAACGCCTACTGCCAGGACAACGCCATCACCTGGCTCGACTGGACGCTGACGCCGGAGGCACACGAGATGCTGCGCAGCACCAAACGGTACATCCGGCTGCGCAAGGAGTTCCTTGCCGCCCAGCCCCACGACTTTCCCGTCCGCGACGAACAGTCCTACCTCTACTGGTTCGACCAGCACGGCCAGCCCATGTCCGCCGAGCGCTGGAACAATCCGCAACACCGCGTCCTGCAGCTACTGCTCCGCGACGACGGCGGCGACCTTGCCGGACTGGTAGTGGTCAACGGAGGCGCCCATGACGTCGAGGTCACCCTGCCGGATGCCGGGAAGCCGGCGCCGGGCCTGTTCGAGCTGCGGCTCACCACCTCGCCCCGCCACAAGGAGCGGCAGGGTATCCAGGTGGCAGCGGGGGAGATCGACCTTGCCGAGGCCAACTCCATCAGCATCTACCGCACGTAGACTCCTCATCCACCCGTCAGGCAGACCCGCATGCGCAACCGCTCCATCCTCCCGCTGATCCTCACCACCCTGGTGGTGCTGGCCGTCGTGGCGTTCGGCGGCGCCGGGCTGCTGGGCCGGCAGACGGACGGTACGACGCCGGGAGCCGCCTCCAGCGCAGCGGGCACCCAGCGCGGGACGGCCACGTCCCCGGCCGCGAAGCAGTCGGCGTCGCTCCGAGGAGCAAACCCATCCAGCCTGCCTGAGATCCGGGAATCCGCCTTGCCGGTGGAGGGCCGTCGGGTGCTGGCGCTGATCCGGGCGGGCGGCCCGTTCCAGTACGGCCAGGACGACCAGGTATTCGGCAACTTCGAACGCGTCCTGCCCGCCCGGGACCGCGGTTATTACCGCGAGTACACCGTTCCCACGCCTGGCGAACCGGACCGGGGTGCCAGGCGCATCGTGGCCGGCAACGACGGCGAGAAGTATTGCACCGGGGACCACTACGCAACGTTCAAGTACATAGCGGAAGGCAGCTAGCACAACCATGAGAATCTTCTCCGGCGACACCTGGACCCTCGAAGAGCTGCAGGAACAGGTGGCCGACGCCGGGCGCCGCAGCGTGGTGGTCCCTCCGGCGGACAGCAAACGCACCGTCCTGGAGACCTTTGGCGAGGTGCTGGACTTTCCCGAGCATTATGGCGTGAACCTCGATGCGCTGAACGACTCGCTTCACGACTTCGCGGACAGCATCAGTGGTAACAGCAACCCTCCCGTCACGCTGCTGTGGCAGGTGGCGGCGCCGTTCCGCGCAGACCGGTCGTTCGGGATCATCTGCGAGATCCTGCAGGACGCAGAACGGTACGCGGGCAAGGACCTGGCCGTCACCGCCGTGCTTCTTTAAGTGACCGCGGCGCTTCCTTAAACGGAGCGGCAGGCCTGCCAGGAAGCAGGCCTGCCGGTCCCTGTCCGCAACGGGCTAAGCGTTCACGATCAGCCCAAGCTCGGCCTTCGAGGCCAGGGCGTCATGCCGGGGCAGGACGCGGACGGTGTACCCGAACGGCCCGGAGCGGTCGATCACCAAGGAGCTGCTGAACAGGTGGCGCCCGTTGCCCAGGTCCTCCTTCACCTGCAGCTCCATCATGGTGATGTCGGCCAGGGTGTCGTTCTCCTCGGCCCGGCCGTAGGCCACCTCCACGCAGACATCCTCCGGTGTGAGGGCGTTCAGGGCCACGTAGGCGTTGACCTGGAGCGTGTCGCCGATCTGCGGGTCCTCGGACACACCCACCGAATCCACGTGCTCAACGTGGACCTGCGGCCAGGCGCCGCGCACCTTGGCCGACCATGAAGCCAATGCGCGGGCCTGGGCGTACGAGTTGGCGGTGGCGCTGCGGCCCGCTTCCGCTGCCGGGCGGTACAGGATGTTCACGTAGTCGCGGAGCATGCGTTCAGCGGAGACCGCCGGACCCAGATGCGAGAGGGTGTGCTTGATCATGGACACCCAGTGCGTTGGGACCTTCTCCCTCGGCGTGGTCGAGGGACCGGCAGCGCCTGCAGCCTCGGACACCGTGCTGCCGTAGAAGCGCGGTGCCACCTGCGTTTCCAGCAGCTCATACAGTGCCGCCGCCTCAATGTCGTCCCGCTCCTCGGGGGAAGCGTCGTTGTTGGCCGTGGGAATGGCCCAGCCGTTCTCGCCGTCGTACATCTCATCCCACCAGCCGTCCAGGACGGAAAGGTTCAGGGAACCGTTCAAGGCCGCCTTCATGCCCGACGTGCCGCAGGCCTCCAACGGACGCAGCGGGTTGTTCAGCCAGACGTCGCAGCCCGGGAACAGGGTCCGGGCCATGGCGATGTCGTAGTTGGGCAGGAACGCGATGCGGTGCCGGACCTCGGGGTCATCCGTGAAGCGCACCAGGTCCTGGATCATTTTCTTCCCGGCGTCGTCGGCCGGATGCGACTTTCCGGCGATCACCAACTGGATGGGGTGGTCCTTGTGCAGGAGCAGCGCCTTCAACCGCGCCGGTTCGCGCAGCATCAGGGTCAGCCGCTTGTAGGTGGGCACGCGGCGGGCAAAACCAATGGTGAGGATGTCCGGGTCCAGGACGTTGTCCGTCCAGCCCAGCTCCGCGTCGGCCGCGCCGCGCTTCTTCCAGGCCGCCCGCAGCCTGCGGCGGACGTCCTCCACCAGGGCAGCGCGCATCTCGCGGCGCAGCGCCCAGACGTCGGCGTCGCTGACGTTGTAGGCCAGGTCCCATTTGCCCAGCGCTTCGGCCTCGCTGCCAAACTGGTCGCGGGCGAGCTTGGAGATGCGGCTGTCCACCCAGGTGGGAACGTGCACGCCGTTGGTGACTGACGTGATGGGCACCTCGGAGTGGTCGAAGCCCGGCCAGAGGGCGGAGAACATGCCGCGGGACACCTCACCGTGGAGCTTGGCCACGCCGTTGGCGCGCTGGGCCAGGCGCAGGCCCATGACCGCCATGTTGAAGACGGCCGGGTTACCGTCCGCGTAGTTCTCCCGTCCCAATTCCAGGACACGGTCCACGGGCACGTCCGGAGCGAGGCCGGCCTGGAAGAAATGGCTGATCTGGTTGATCTCGAACCTGTCGATGCCGGCCGGGACCGGCGTGTGGGTGGTGAACACCGTGGAGGCGCGGCCCGCGGCAAGGGCCTCGTCGAAGGTCAGGGCCTCCTCCCCGGACATCAGTTCCTGGATGCGTTCGATCCCCAGGAACCCCGCGTGCCCTTCGTTGGTGTGGAACACCTCCGGCGCGGCGCAGCCCGTCAGCTTCTGGAAGGCGCGAAGGGCCTTGACCCCGCCCATGCCCAGCAGGAGTTCCTGCTGGAGCCGGTGGTCGCCGCCGCCGCCGTACAACCGGTCGGTGATGCTGCGGGCGGCGTCGTCGTTGCCCGGCACGTTGGAGTCCAGGAGGAGCAGGGGAACACGGCCGACGTCGGCCCGCCAGATGTGTGCCAGGAGCCGGCGCCCGTTGGGAAGGGGCAGGGATACCTCAAGGGCCTTGCCGTTGCCGTCCGGAGACGGCTCCCGGAGCAGTGTCAGCGGCAGGCCGTCCGGATCCAGGACGGGGTAGGTCTCCTGCTGCCACGCATCGCGGGACAGTGACTGCTTGAAGTAGCCGGCCTGGTACAGCAGGCCCACCCCGACGAGGGGAACGCCGAGGTCCGAGGCTGCCTTCAGGTGGTCGCCGGCGAGGATGCCCAGGCCGCCCGAGTACTGGGGGAGGACCTCGGTGATGCCGAACTCGGGGGAGAAGTAGGCAATGGAAGCGGGTGCATCCGGGCCCAGGCCCTGGTACCAGCGCGGCTCCTGGAGGTACCGGTCAAGGTCCTGCTCGGCGGCGCGCACCCTCTCCACCACGGACTGGTCCGCAGCGAGTTGCTGGAATTCCTCGCGGCTGACCATGCCCAGGAAGCCGATGGGGTCCTGCCCGCTTTCCTCCCAGAGGCGCGGGTTCAGCCCCGCGAAAAGTTCCCGGGTGGGCCGGTGCCAGGACCACCGCAAATTGCTGGCCAGCCTGGCCAGGGGCCGAATGGGTTCGGGGAGGACTGTACGGACCGTAAACCTGCGGATTGCCTTCACCTGCGTCACACTAACCGACAACATGCGCGGCTGGAACCAGCTTTCGGTTTCTTTTGGGTAAATGACAGGGGCGTGAAGAAATTCAGCCGCGGCACACCGTTTTTAGTGAGCAGGCTTAGCAATCCGGGGCATTTCTCGCTAACGTCGAGCCTGTGACGACTAACTCAGGAACCAGTGCAGCATCCACCAAAATGCCCCAGCGCAGTATCACCGAGGGCCTGCGGTTCGGGCGTTTTCCGATTACCGCCGTGCAGCCCGTCGTCGAGGGCGGCAAGTTTCCGGCCAAGGCCCTGCCCGGCGAAGCCATCGTGGTGGGCGCCACCTGCTTCCGCGAGGGGCACGACCAGCTCGGCGTCAGCGCGGTGCTCCTGGACCCCTCCGGTGCCGAGCGCCAGCGCGTGCGCCTCGCGCCGCCCCGCGGGGAACGGGGCATGGGCACGGACCGTTGGGAAGGCGTGCTCACGCCGTCGGAAACGGGGAACTGGTCCTTTGCCATCGAAGCCTGGCACGACCGCTACGGCACCTGGCACCACAACGCCGAGGTGAAGATCGACGCCGGGGTCGACGTCGAACTCATGCTCGCCGAAGGTGCCAAACTGCTGGGCGAAGCATCCGCCGAGGACTTCCGGGACGACGTGGACCGGGCTGCCCTGCGGCACGCCTCTGAGGTCCTGGGTGACCAGTCCCGCAGCACGGAGGAACGGCTTGGTGCCGGGTTCAGCCAGGAAATCGCCGACGTCGTTGCCCGCCAGCCCATCCGGGAACTCGTCACCGTCTCCGAGAAGTACCCCCTGCTGGTGGAGCGGGACCGGGCCGGGCGGGGCGCCTGGTACGAGTTCTTCCCCCGGTCGGAAGGCGCCGTCAAGGACCACAACACCGGTGCCTGGACCTCGGGTAACTTCCGGACCGCGGCCAAGCGGCTGGACGCCGTCGCTGCCATGGGGTTCGACGTCCTCTACATGCCGCCGATCCACCCCATCGGCCTGCAGTTCCGGAAGGGGCCCAACAACACGCTTGTCGCCGGCCCCCACGATCCGGGTTCACCGTGGGCCATCGGAGCCAAGGAAGGCGGACACGACGCCATCCACCCCGACCTCGGATCCTTCGAAGACTTCGACGCGTTCGTGGCCCGTGCCAACGAACTGGGACTGGAAGTGGCCCTGGACCTGGCGCTCCAGGCTGCCCCTGACCACCCCTGGGTGCAGTCCCATCCGGAATGGTTCACCACCAGGGTGGACGGCAGCATTGCCTACGCGGAAAACCCGCCCAAGAAGTACCAGGACATTTACCCGCTGAATTTCGATAACGATCCCGAAGGCCTTTCGCGGGAAATCCTGCGGATAGTGCTGCTGTGGGTCAGCCATGGCGTCAAGATATTCCGCGTCGACAACCCGCACACCAAGCCAGTGTGGTTCTGGGAATGGCTCATCGCGGAAGTGGACAAAGCGGTGCCCGGCGTGGTTTTCCTTGCGGAGGCCTTTACCCGCCCAGCCATGATGCACGCACTGGGCAGGGCGGGCTTCCAGCAGTCCTACACCTACTTCACGTGGCGGAACACCAAGAAGGAAATCGAGACCTACTTCGAAGAAGTAAGCCACGAGTCCCCGGCGTTCTTCCGCCCCAATTTCTTCGTCAATACCCCGGACATCCTCACGGAATACCTGCAGTATGGCGGGCCGGCCGCGTTCCGCATCAGGGCGGTACTTGCCTCCACGGGCAGCCCGCTCTGGGGCGTGTACGCAGGCTACGAACTGTACGAGCACGTTGCACGGCCCGGTGCCGAGGAATACATCGACAACGAGAAGTTCGAGTACAAAGCGCGCGACTGGGACGCGGCCGCCGAGTCCGGACGCTCTCTGGCCCCGTACATCACGCGGCTGAACCACATCCGGCGGGACCACCCCGCGCTGCTTGACCTCCAGAACCTGACGGTCCACAACAGCACCGACGACTCAACGGTGGTCTACTCCAAGCACAAGACCCTTCCCGACGGATCCAAGGACACCATCATCGTGGTGGTCAACGTGGACCCGCACGTGACCAAGGAATGCAGCGTGGCCCTGGACCTGGCAGCCCTGGAACTGGACCCGCAGGACATCACGCCCGGCGGCGGCTTCTACGTTGACGACCTCCTCTCCGGCCAAAGCTGGGAGTGGGGCGAGTTCAACTACGTGCGGCTTGATCCGCACGTGGAGCCCGCCCACATCCTGAGCGTGAGGAGAACGCATCAGTGACCTTTAATCCGCAAAGTTCCGGCCACTTCACCCCTAAGAGCACCTTCGAGCTAAATGCGCCCGGCCTTCAGCATGACCCCCTGTGGTACCGCAAGGCAGTGTTCTATGAAGTGCTTGTCAGGGCCTTTTCGGATGCCAACGGCGATGGGTCCGGGGATTTCTCCGGACTCATCGACCGGCTTGACTACCTGCAGTGGCTCGGCGTTGACTGCCTCTGGCTGCCCCCGTTTTTCCAGTCGCCGCTGCGTGACGGCGGTTATGACATCTCGGATTACAACTCGGTCCTGGACGAGTTTGGCACCATCAGCGACTTCAAAAGGCTGGTGGCGGAGGCCCACGCCCGCGGCGTCCGGGTAATCATCGACCTTCCGCTGAACCACACCTCCGACCAGCACCCCTGGTTCCAGGAGTCCCGGAAGGACCCGGACGGGCCGTTCGGGGACTTCTACGTCTGGAGCGACACCGACGAAAAATACCAGGATGCCCGCATCATCTTCGTCGACACGGAGGAATCGAACTGGACGTTCGATCCCATCCGCCGCCAGTTCTTCTGGCACCGGTTCTTCAGCCACCAGCCGGACCTGAACTTCGAAAACCCCAAGGTGATCGACGCCGTCTTCGACGTGGTCCGGTTCTGGCTGGACCAGGGAATTGACGGTTTCCGGGCGGACGCCATCCCATACCTGTTCGAGGAGGAGGGCACCAACTGCGAAAACCTGCCCGCCACCCACGAGTTCCTCCGCCGGCTCCGGGAAATGGTGGATGAAAGCTACCCCGGCCGCGTGATCATCGCCGAAGCGAACCAGCCGCCCAACGAAGTGGTGGAGTACTTCGGCACCGTTGAAGAACCCGAATGCCACATGGCGTTCCACTTTCCCATCATGCCCCGCCTCTACTACGCGCTCCGCGACCAGAAGGCCGCACCCATTATCGAGACCATGCGCGACACCCCGGACATCCCTGAGGGCGCACAATGGGGCACATTCCTCCGCAACCACGATGAACTGACCCTGGAGATGGTCACCGCCGACGAGCGCGCCGCCATGCTGGGCTGGTACGCGCCGGACCCGCGCATGCGGGCCAACATCGGCATCCGCCGCCGGCTGGCGCCGCTGCTTGACAACTCCCGGGCCGAGATCGAGCTGATCAACGCGCTCCTGCTCTCACTTCCGGGGAGCCCGTTCCTCTACTACGGCGACGAGATCGGCATGGGAGACAACATCTGGCTCGAGGACCGCGACGCAGTCCGTACGCCCATGCAGTGGAACCCGGACCGGAACGCAGGCTTCTCCCATGCGGACCCCGGCAAGCTGTACCTCCCGCCCATCCAGTCGCTGGTGTACAACTACGCCATGGCCAATGTGGAGGCTGAGGCGGCGCATTCCGGATCGCTGCTCCGCTGGACGCGACAGATCCTGAGCGTCCGCAAGAACCACCCGGCGTTCGGGCTGGGCGGCTTCAAGCACGTGGACGCAGACCACGACGCCGTCCTGGCGTACCTGCGCGAACTCCCGGACAACAACCCCGCGGGGGCCGACTCCGAGACCATCCTGTGCGCCTTCAACCTGTCCCAGCATCCGGTCGCTGCCACGCTGCGGATTCCCGAGTACGCCGGCAGGGGCCTCCGCGATGTGTTTGGCGGTCAGGTCTTTCCTAGTATCGGCGACGACGGCACACTCACCCTGACCATCGGAAGCCACGATTTCTTCTGGCTCCGGATGCGGTCGGCGGGGTCAAGTCCCTCGTCGCCCTACACCCAGGCCATGCCCATCCTGTCGATAGAGAACTGAGATGAACCAGCCAATCCTCACTCCCGCCCTCACCGCGCTGCTCAAGGAATGGCTGCCGCAGCAGCGTTGGTTCCCGGTCAAAACCCCCGATTTCTCCATCTCCCAGGCCGGCAGCCTGGGCCTGGCGGATGCCAGCGGCCACGCGGCCCTGGCCGTGTTCCTGCTCAACGTCACCACCCAGGGGCCCGACGGCGGTCAGCGCACCTCAGTGGTGCAGGTTCCCCTGAGCTTCCGGCCGGCGCCGGCCGGGGGCATGGAGCGGGCACTGGTAGGGGAAGCAGCCGGAATGGATCCCACCCGCCCCTGGGTTTACGACGCCGTCCACGACCCCGACTTCGTGGGCGCCTTCCTGGAGCTCATCCGGCAGGAAGGGAAAGCGGACAGCGGAACCGCGACCGGTTTCCGCGTGGAAGGTTCCTACCGCCTGCCCACGGCCAAGGGCGTCGTGAAGGTTCTCTCCGGCGAGCAGTCCAACAGTTCCGTCATCGTGGACGACGGCGAGTCCGCGGCCATGGTGAAATTCTTCCGGGTCCTTTCGGATGGGACCAACCCGGAAATCGAAGTGGGGGCCGCCCTGACGAAGGCCGGAACCTCGGAAGTCCCTGCCACGCTTGGCTGGGTCAGGGGGGAGTGGCTGGGGAACGGCAACCACGCCACCGGACGTACCGGCCAGGGAACCCGGTACGTGCAGGGCGAGCTCGCGGTGGCCCACGAATTCCTCGCCGGCGGGCGTGATGCCTGGCGCCTGGCCGTCGACGCGGCCCGCTCCGGCACTGACTTCACCGCCGAGGCCAGGGCCCTTGGCGCCGCAACGGCCACCGTGCACAAGCGCCTGGCGGAGGCCCTGGGGCAGTCCACCGGGCCGGGCGCCGGAACGGGGGCAGTATCTGCTGTTGCACAGCGTGTCCGGACCGCCTGGGCTGAAGCGCGTGCCGCCGTCGGACCTTACGACGACGCCCTTGACGCCCTGCTGGCGAACCTGGACAAGACCCCTACCGGGCCACTGCAGCGCATCCACGGCGACCTCCACCTGGGCCAGATCCTGCAGGTCACCGGCACATCGGGGGACGGGAGCCGCTGGGCGATCCTGGACTTCGAGGGGGAACCCCTGCGGCCCATCGCCGAACGCAATGTCCCGGATGTGCCGCTGCGCGACGTCGTCGGGATGCTGCGGTCTTTCGACTACGCGGCCGGGGCAGCCCAGCGGGAGCAGGAGGGTGCACAGGTACCGGACCGCTGGGTGGACGACTGCGCCGACGCCTTCCTGGCCGGGTATGCCGCCGTCATTCCCGGAACGGTGGACCGGACCTCACCGCTGTTTGTGGCATTGTGGCTGGACAAGGCGCTGTACGAAGTTGTTTATGAAATGCGTAACAGGCCCGACTGGGTGGCGATTCCAGTAAACGCCTCCAGGCGGCTCCTGGGCAGTAACGGTGCCGGCGACTCCGCCGGCGCAGCATCGGAAGGTAACGAAATGACAGGCTCAGCACGAACTGACCGCCCGGGGGTGCCCCTGCACGTGGATGAAGGCACCCTGGGCCGGATCGCGAACGGTGAACACCACGCCCCCCACTCCGTCCTGGGCGCGCACCTGGACGACTTTGGGCATGTCACCATCCGGACCGTGAAGCACCTGGCCGAAGCAGTGACCGTGGTCACGCAGGCCGGCGAAATTCCCATGGAGCACGAAGCCCACGGTGTATGGGTTGCCGTCCTGGAACCATCGGAACAGGGGCATGTTCCCGACTACCGGCTCTCGGTGACCTACCCGGGCAAGGACCCCCTGACCGTCGATGAGCCCTACCGCTACCTGCCCACCGTGGGCGAAGTGGACCTGCACCTCATCGGGGAGGGCCGGCACGAAAAACTGTGGCAGGTGCTTGGCGCCCATGTCCGCCACTATAAGTCCGGGCTGGGGGACGTCAACGGTGTCTCCTTCGCCGTATGGGCCCCCAACGCGCAGGCCGTCCGCGTCAAGGGCGACTTCAACGCCTGGGACGGACGTGAGCACTCCATGCGCTCCCTGGGTTCCTCCGGCGTCTGGGAAGTGTTCATCCCCGGCGTCGCAGCAGGGGCCTGCTACAAGTACGAAATCCTGACGCGGGGCGGTTACTGGGTTGAAAAGGCAGATCCGCTGGCCTTTGGCACCGAGGTGCCCCCGTTGACTGCCTCCAGGGTGGTGGAGCCGTCCTACGCTTTCAAGGACGACGAGTGGATGGAAGCACGGGCCAAGCGCGACCCGCATAACTCCGCCATGAGCGTGTACGAGGTCCACCTCGGGTCCTGGCGCCTGGGCCTTGGCTACCGCGAACTCGCCCAGGAACTGGTGGAGTACGTCAAATGGCTCGGGTTCACGCACGTGGAGTTCATGCCGGTCGCGGAGCACCCGTTCGGCGGTTCCTGGGGCTACCAGGTCACGTCCTACTACGCGCCCACCTCCCGCTTTGGCCACCCTGACGAGTTCCGCTACCTGGTGGATTCCCTTCACCAGGCCGGGATCGGCGTCCTGCTGGACTGGGTTCCCGCGCACTTCCCGAAGGACGCCTGGGCGCTGGCCCGGTTCGACGGCGAGCCCCTCTACGAGCACTCCGACCCGGCCCTCGGAGAACACCCGGACTGGGGTACCTTGATTTTCGACTTCGGCCGCACCGAGGTCCGCAACTTCCTGGTGGCCAACGCGCTCTACTGGCTGGAGGAGTTCCACATCGACGGCCTGCGCGTGGACGCGGTAGCTTCGATGCTGTACCTCGACTATTCACGCCAGGAAGGCCAGTGGCGGCCCAACCGCTTCGGCGGCAGGGAGAACCTTGAGGCCATCTCCTTCCTGCAGGAAGTCAACGCCACGGTCTACAAGACCCACCCGGGCGCCGTCATGATCGCCGAGGAATCCACGGCGTTCCCGGGCGTCACCGCCCCCACGAGCCACGGCGGCCTGGGATTCGGCCTCAAGTGGAACATGGGCTGGATGCACGATTCGCTCAAGTACATCTCGGAAGATCCCTACAACCGCAGATGGCACCACGGCACGGTGACGTTCTCCCTGGTGTACGCGTTCACCGAGAACTTCCTGCTGCCCATCAGCCACGATGAGGTTGTCCACGGCAAGGGCTCCATGCTCCGCAAGATGCCCGGTGACCGCTGGCAACAGCTGGCGAACCTCCGCGCCTTCTTTGCCTACCAGTGGGCGCATCCGGGCAAGCAACTCATTTTCATGGGCACCGAGTTCGGCCAGGAAGCGGAGTGGTCCGAGCAACACGGCCTCGACTGGTGGCTTGCGGACATCCCCGCCCACCGCGGACTGCAGCTGCTGACCAAAGACCTCAACGAGCTCTACGCAGCCACACCTGCCCTGTACACCCAGGACAACGTTCCGGCCGGCTTCCAGTGGATCAATGGGGGAGACTCGGACCGCAATGTCCTGTCCTTCATCAGGTGGGACGCCGACGGCAACCCCCTGGTCTGTGCCATCAACTTCTCCGGCGCCCCGCATGTCGGCTACACCCTCGGAGTTCCGACGCCCGGGGCCTGGACCGAGGTGCTCAACACCGACCACAGCACGTACGGCGGCTCCGGCGTGCTGAACGACGGGGAGCTCAAAGCAACGGATGACGGACAGGATGGCCAGCCGGCCACGCTGACCGTCACGTTGCCCCCGCTGGGTGCGGCGTACTTCAAGCCGGGAACATCTGCGGCTGGCTGATCCGCCCTGCCGGTGAACTACGAAAGGCCCGGAATCCGCGTGATTCCGGGCCTTTCGGCTGCCCTGGAGTTCCCAAAAAGAGGCCGACTGGCGAACCGGGAAGAGTGGTGGTACAGTTTATTTCCGCGCTGCTCCACGGAGTCAGACGGAAAACCGATCCCCCAAGCTTATGCTGAGGATGATCGCGGACGCCGGTTTGACACGCAGGAAGCCAGCGGGTAAGTTTGAAAAGTTGCTCCGGAGCGATCCTGAATGTTTGGTTTGGGTGGTGCCGGGTGTGTCTGTTGTTTGAGAACTCAATAGTGTGCCAAGTTTGTTGATACCGATTATGTAATGTGATTGGTTGAATTGGCTGGGTCTGTCCACCCCGTGGATTGGGCCTGGTTTTTACAGCTGGTTTCAAATTTTGTGCAGCTTTTGCCGCCGTTATTTCCGGTGGTTTTGGTTGTGTCTGTTTGTTTTCAACGGAGAGTTTGATCCTGGCTCAGGATGAACGCTGGCGGCGTGCTTAACACATGCAAGTCGAACGATGATGCCCACTTGTGGGTGGATTAG